>JAQVWR010000014.1:35725-40142 GCA_028709605.1 Proteiniphilum sp. | reverse complement strand
AGCAAGTTCCTTTGCCCGGAAAGTGGTCAAACCGGTCATCAAGAACAGAAAAGCAAATAAAATGTTTAAGAAATGAAGCAAAAAGTAGTACTGGCATTCAGCGGCGGTCTCGACACGTCGTTTTGTGTACCCTGGCTGATCAACGAAAAAGGGCTGGAGGTACATACCGTGATTGTGAACACCGGCGGATTCTCCACAGAAGAAGCGAAACATATTGAAGAGCGCGCTCTCACGCTGGGCGCTGCCTCTCACACCTGCATTGATGCGGTGGACGATTATTATACCCGCGGCATTAAATATCTGATTTTCGGGAATGTGTTAAAAAACAACACCTACCCGCTCTCGGTAAGCTCTGAACGCTTTTTCCAGGCGATGGCGGTGCTGGATCACGTAAAGAAAACGGGGGCCGATTTCGTGGCACACGGCAGTACCGGCGCGGGCAATGACCAGGTACGGTTCGACCTTGTCTTCGAAGTGCTGGCACCAGAGGTCCGGATTCTGGCACCCATCCGCGAACTGGCGTTGTCGCGTCAACAGGAGATCGACTACCTGAAAGAGAAAGGGTTCGATTTCTCGTGGGAGAAATCGAAATACTCCATCAACCAGGGCATCTGGGGCACCAGTGTGGGAGGGGTAGAGACCCTGAAATCCTCCGGTGTACTGCCCGAGGAAGCCTATCCTGCGCAGGTGACAACCAGTGGCGTAGAGCGTATTACCATTGGTTTTGACAAGGGAGAACCGGTCTCGCTGAACGGGGCAGGGATGTCGCCGGTGGCACTGATCCATCTGTTGCACAAAACAGCCTCCAAATATGGCATCGGCCGTGATGTGCATGTGGGAGACACCATCATCGGCACCAAAGGGCGCGTGGCCTTTGAGGCACCGGCACCGCTGATCATCGTCAAGGCGCACCATCTGCTCGAGAAGCATGTGCTCACCAAGCAACAGCTCTACTGGAAGGATCAGCTATCCAACTGGTACGGACAGCTGATGCACGAAGCACAGTACCTGGAACCGGTGATGCGCAACATCGAGACCTTCCTCACTGATACACAGAAGTTCGTGACCGGCGAGGTACAGGTAGAGTTGCGTCCCTATCATTTCGCGGTTCTGGGTTGCTCCAGCGACCATGATCTGATGAGTTCCCGCTTCGGCGAATACGGCGAATCCAATAAATCATTCTCCGGGAGGGATGTGGAGGGATTCACCAGGGTGACGGCCAACCCCCTGAAAATATATTATACCATCCACGATCATGATTAAGGTTAGTATTGCGGGTGGCACGGGATACACGGCAGGCGAGCTGCTGCGGATCCTGCTGCGTCACCCGCAGGTGGAGATAGAGTCGGTGCTCAGTACAACCTCCGTGGGGATGCCGGTGGCAGAGATCCACCGTGACCTGCTGGGAGAAACCGACCTGGTGTACAGTGACCGATTTGTTGATCCCGACCTGATCTTCCTCTGCCTGGGACACGGACTCTCGCGTGCTTTTCTGGAAAAGAACAAGCTGCCGCAGCGGTGCAAGATCATCGATCTGGGCAACGACTTCCGCAACGAACCCCGCTTTGGCGGGAGGGAGTTTATCTTCGGCCTCTGTGAGCTGAACAGGGAGAAAATCCGCACGGCAGATGAGGTGGCCAACCCGGGCTGCTTCGCCACCTCCATTCTGCTGGCACTCTTGCCGTTGGCGGCAGAGAATCTGCTGAAAGAGGAGATCCATGTGCATGCGATCACCGGTTCTACCGGTGCCGGAAAGAGACCGGGAGAAACCTCCCACTTCAGCTATCGCGACAGCAATATCTCCGTCTATAAACCTTTCACGCACCAGCACCTCACCGAGATCGGCAACACACTGACGGCTGCGGGCAACCGCAACCTGCCGCCAATCAACTTCATACCGATGCGGGGCGATTTTACGCGGGGTATCTTCGCCAGTGTCTACACCAAATGGTGCGGATCAATGCCGGCAGAGGAGGTGGTGGAGCGCTACAAAGCTTACTATGCCTCTTCACCCTTTGTGTTTGTCTCGGATAAGAGCATCAGTCTGAAGGAAGTAGTCAACAGCAACAAAGGATTGTTGCACCTGGAATTCCACAACGGATATATCCATATCACTTCCATCATCGACAACTTAGTGAAAGGGGCATCGGGACAGGCGGTACAAAATATGAACCTGATGTTCGGACTGGAGGAGACTACCGGGCTCAAGCTGAAAGGAAGCGCCTTTTAACGATCGCGGCAATGAGGAGATATGACGATTCAAGATTGTCCATCAACCAATCTGCTCATCAGCTAATCAAAAAATCAAAAAAATGAACCTGTTTGATGTATACAACCTGTGGGAGATTGAGCCGGTAAAAGCTCTGGGCTGCAGGGTATGGGATAAAAACGGCACGGAGTACCTCGATTTTTACGGCGGTCATGCCGTGATTTCGATCGGCCACACTCACCCCCGATATGTGCAGGCGCTGCAACAACAGGCCGGGCAGATCGGCTTCTATTCCAACTCAGTGCAGAACTCCCTGCAACAGGAGCTAGCCACGAAGCTGGGTGAGCTGAGCGGCTATCCGGAGTATGCGCTTTTTCTCTGCAACTCGGGTGCCGAAGCCAACGAGAACGCACTGAAACTGGCCTCTTTTCATACCGGTAAAAAGCGGGTGATCGCCTTCAGGGAGGCGTTTCACGGCCGCACATCGGGAGCCGTCGCAGTGACCGACAACCCTGCCATACAGTCGCCATTCAACAGGAGTCACGAGGTGACCTTCCTGCCACTGAACAACCCCGATGCGGTGGAACAGGAACTTCGCAAAGGCGATGTGGCTGCCGTGCTGATCGAAGGGATCCAGGGAGTGGCAGGCATTTACGCACCCGACGACGCTTTCCTGCGAGAACTGCGGGAGCTCTGCAGCCGGCACGACACCCCGCTGATCCTCGATGAGATACAGTCGGGCTACGGCCGTACAGGTGATTTCTTTGCCCATCAGGCCGCAGGGATAAGGCCCGACATCATTACAACGGCAAAGGGCATGGGCAACGGCTTCCCGATCGGCGGCCTGCTGATCTCCCCCGCTTTTGAAGCCAGAAAGGGGATGCTGGGCACCACCTTCGGAGGAAACCACCTGGCTTGTGCAGCGGCTATCGCCGTACTGGAAGTGATAAAGGAAGAATCACTGATGGAGCATGCGAAGCAGGTGGGACATTACCTGAAGGAGCAGCTCTCAGCGATGGAGGGTATTCGTCAGGTTCGCGGCCGTGGGCTGATGCTCGGTGTAGACTTTCTTCCACAATATCCGAATATCCGAAATGAGCTGCTGTTCCGGCACCATATCTTCACCGGCGGGGCAAAAAACAACGTCATGCGGTTGCTGCCGCCACTGTCGATCCGGCAAGCCGAGACGGATCTCTTCCTTGCAGCGCTACAGAAAGCACTGATCCGTTCAAAGGAATCGAAATAACGCATCGAGTAAACAACAAGGAATATGAAGCATTTTACTTCCGTACAGGATATCGGCGACCTGAAGCAGGCGCTGGAGAAAGCCAGATACGTAAAAGAGCACCCGTATGCCGACCAGGCTCTGGGGCGGCACAAAACACTGCTGCTGATCTTTTTCAACTCAAGCCTCCGCACACGGCTAAGCACCCAGAAGGCGGGGATGAACCTCGGCATGAACGTGATCGTGCTCGACGTCAACCAGGGAGCCTGGAAGCTGGAGACAGAGCGGGGCGTGGTAATGGACGGCGATAAGCCGGAACACATTCTGGAGGCAATCCCGGTGATGGGTTCCTACTGTGACGTGATCGGAGTACGCTCTTTCGCGCAGTTTGAGAACAAAGAAGACGACTACAACGAGGTGATTCTAAACCAGTTTATTCGCTACTCCGGCAAACCGGTCTTCAGCATGGAGGCCGCCACCCGCCACCCGCTGCAGAGCTTTGCCGACCTGATCACCATTGAGGAATACAAAAAGGAGGAGCGCCCGAAGGTGGTGCTCACCTGGGCTCCTCACCCTCGTGCGTTGCCGCAGGCGGTCCCCAACTCGTTTGCCGAATGGATGAATGCAACTGATTATGAGTTTGTGATCACCCATCCGGAGGGGTATGAGCTGGATGACCAGTTTGTCGGCCATGCCACCGTGGAATATGACAGGGAGAAAGCATACCGCGATGCGGACTTCATCTATGCGAAGAACTGGGCAGCATACCGTGATCCGAACTATGGGAAAGTGCTCTCCACAGACCGTTCCTGGACAGTGGATGCAGAGAAGATGGCACTCACCCGTAACGCTTTTTTCATGCACTGCCTGCCGGTGCGCCGCAATATGATCGTCACCGATGAGGTGATCGAAAGTGCACAATCGATCGTGATTCCTGAAGCGGCCAACAGGGTGGTATCGGCACAGACGGTACTGAAGGAGAT
>JAQVWR010000014.1:26202-35625 GCA_028709605.1 Proteiniphilum sp. | reverse complement strand
CGCATTTTAGAAATGAGATGAATACGATAAAAGAGAACATATCGGTTGTCAAGATCGGGGGCAATATCGTAGATGACCCCGACGCCTTACAGGCTTTCCTGGCCGATTTTCAAAAGCTGGGAGGGAAAAAGGTACTGGTGCACGGCGGCGGGGTGATGGCCTCGAAGATGGCGCGGCAGCTGGGCATCGAGACCAAGATGGTAGAGGGACGCCGCATCACGGATAGCGAGACACTGAAGCTGGTGACCATGGTGTATGCCGGATGGATCAACAAAAATATTGTGGCATCCCTGCAACAGACGGGATGCAATGCCATCGGCCTCTCCGGTGCTGATGCGAATGTGATCCCGTCGGTCAGACGCTCTCCCGAACCGATCGATTTCGGGTTTGTGGGCGACCCCGACCCGGAAAAGGTAAACACCTCCTTTATCTCACAACTGGCCGAGCACAGCATCGTTCCCGTCTTTTGTGCGATTACACACGACGGCAACGGTTCACTGCTTAACACCAATGCCGATACCATCGCCTATGCGGTGGCCACCGCCTTGTCGGCCCTATATCAAACGACCCTGTTTTATTGCTTTGAGAAGGAAGGGGTCCTCAAAGACCGAAACGATCCGCAAAGCCTGATCCCGACCATGACCCCTGCAGAGTGCAAGACCTATCAGCAGCAAGGCATCATTGCCGACGGAATGATTCCCAAACTGGACAACTCCTTTAAGGCGATCCGTCAGGGTGTCTCGAGAGTGGTGATCCTGCATGCACAGAACCTGCTCTCCGGGAAAGGAACCATTCTTTCGGGAACAGATCAATCAGCATACTGACTCAATCTATCAATCAGATTCAATCTTTTGCAATCTCATTCCATCTGACCAATGAACCGTACACCCTATAACGCCGCCGACCTGCTGAGAAAGTTGGTATCGATCCGCTCCTTTTCGGGTGAGGAGGAGGCACGGGCTGACTTTTTGACCAGATTCTTCCACGAACAGGGAGTCATCGCGGAACGAACCGTGAACAACCTGATTGTGCGCAATCGGCAAACCGACCGATCGAAGCCGACGCTGATGCTCAACTCCCACCTCGACACGGTGCAGCCTGCCTCCGGCTATCGCTTCGACCCCTTCACGCCGCCTTACTCCGACACCCACCTCTACGGGCTGGGGAGCAACGACGCCGGCGCCAGCCTGGTGGCGATGATCTTTACCTTCCTGCATTTTTACGAGCAGTCTATGCCTTTCAACCTTTTACTGGCATTATCAGCAGAAGAGGAAAACTCAGGGCCCAACGGTATGCGCCTCCTCTGGCAACAACTCCAGGAGGAGGTAGATATGGCAATTATCGGGGAACCAACAGGGATGAAAGCGGCAATTGCTGAAAGAGGATTGCTGGTGATCGACGGCGAAGCCAGGGGTGTGAGCGGCCATGCCGCACGCAACGAAGGGGTGAACGCGCTCTATATCGCACTGGAGGATATTGCAGCCCTCCGCTCGGTGAAATTCGACCGGCTCTCCCCAACCATGGGTGAGGTAAAGCTGACTGTGACACAGATCCAGGCCGGCGTACAACACAATGTGGTCCCCGACCGCTGCCGCTTCGTGGTGGATATCCGCCCTACGGAACAATATAACAACTGCGAGATCATGGAGATCCTGCAACCCATGGTGAAGAGCAAGCTGACAGCCCGGTCACTTACCAACAAGAGCTCGGCTACCCCAGCCGCCCATCGGCTGATGCAGTGCATCCGCCGACTGGGCATCGAAAGCTACACTTCTCCCACCACCTCCGACTGGATGCGGATCACCTGCCCGGCGGTAAAGATAGGGCCGGGAGAATCGGCTCGATCCCATCAGGCTGATGAATTCGTGCTGACCAATGAATTGGCACAGGGGATAAATGGTTATATTGAACTGATCACACAATTGGCAAAACAGTGAAAACGGTATCAGTGATCACTGCACACAAACATCTAACAGCTGAAAGTTGACTGCTGAAAGCTGACTGCTAAAATCATACAACTATGGCAAAAATATGGGACAAAGGCTTCGATGCCAACAGACAAGTGGAAGAATTTACGGTAGGGAATGACCGGGAGCTGGATCTGCGCCTGGCAAAATATGATATTTTAGGGTCGATGGCGCACATCAAAATGCTGGTGAAGATCGGCCTTTTGCAAGCGGAGGAGGAGAAGATGCTGCAGACAGCGCTGCGAGAAATCCTCACCGAAGTGGAGAGTGGCACGTTCCGCCTCGACAAGGATGCCGAGGATATCCACTCGCAGGTGGAAGCCATGCTCACCGAACGACTGGGAGAAACCGGCAAAAAGATCCATTCGGGACGCTCCCGCAACGATCAGGTGCTGGTGGATATCAAACTTTTTCTCAAAGAGGAAATTTGCCAGATCAAACAAGAGGTGCTTCAGTTGTTCACACTCCTTCAGTCACTCAGTGAAAAGCATAAAGAGGTTCTGCTGCCGGGGTACACCCACGCACAAATTGCCATGCCGTCCTCTTTCGGGTTATGGTTTGGCGCCTATGCCGAGACACTGGTAGATGATATGCATACCCTTGCCGCTGCCTGGCAGGTGGCCGATCAAAATCCGTTGGGATCCGCCGCCGGGTATGGCAGCTCCTTCCCGCTGGATCGTGAGATGACCACCCGCGAGCTAGGTTTCGCCACCATGAGCTACAATGTAGTCGCTGCACAGATGGGACGCGGCAAGACTGAGCGGATCCTTGCCCAAAGCATGGCGAACATTGCTTCAACACTCAACAAGCTGGCCGCAGACAACTGCATGTATCTCTCCGGGAACCATGGATTTATCTCCTACCCCGATGAGCTCACTACCGGATCGAGCATTATGCCACACAAGAAGAATCCCGACGTGTGGGAGCTGATCAGGGGTCACAGCAATCGCCTCCAGAGCCTGCCCAACGAGATCACGCTGATGACCACCAATATGCCGCACGGGTATCATCGCGACTACCAGCTGCTGAAAGAGGTGCTTTTCCCGGCGCTGGAAACCCTGCACAAAATCCTGCAGATGACACACTTCATGCTGGAACATGTTTCGGTGAACCGGAATATCCTCTCCGACCACCGGTATGACTACCTCTTCACCGTAGAGGAAGTAAACAACCGCGTGCTGCAGGGCCTTCCTTTCAGAGAAGCCTATCAACAGGTAGGAAAAGAGGTACAGGAGGGCTCTTTTCACGCGCCCCAGAGAGTGCACCATACCCATGCCGGCAGCATCGGCAACCTCTGCACAGAGGAGATCAAAAAGAAAATGGAGAAAGTTGCCGGCACCATCCGTCAGGTGATCTGATGCTCTGGCAGAACAGATGATATCAACACGTTTACACCAAATGATGCTGTGTGACCCTGCTTTGATTGTGGGGCAACGCCTCCATGAATACTATTCTTTTCACTACCATTTTGTTACCGGATATCCTTATTTTTTGTACTTTTGCACTGCATATATTTTATTATGATATGATTCAGGATCGCATCATTTGCAGCAACCGCAGATGATGCTGATGACGCAAAATTGAAAAAACCAAACCTAATAAGGATAGAGAATGAACTTACTTGAAAGCATGATTCAACGGGCAAAGGCGAACAAACAACGCATCGTGTTACCCGAAGGAAGTGAGCCTCGCACCCTGCAGGCCGCCGACAGACTGCTGCGCGACGGGGTGACAGAGATCATCCTGCTGGGAGACCCGCAGGAGATAACGACCCAGGCAAAAGAAACAGGACTCACCAATGTGGGGCGTGCCACCATCGTAAACCCTACAGAGCACGATCAGAAAGAAAACTATATTGACCTGCTGCTCGAGCTGCGAAAGAAAAAAGGGATGACACCCGAACAGGCAGCACGGCTGGTGGAAGATCCGCTCTACCTGGCCTGTCTGATGATCAAAAATGGCGATGCCGACGGTGAGATCGCCGGCGCACAAAACACCACGGGCAATGTGCTCCGTCCTGCGCTCCAAATCATCAAAACCTCACCAGGGGTGAAAGTGGTATCAGGCGCTTTCATTATGTTCACAAAGACCCCCCAGTACGGTGAAAACGGCATCCTCCTCTTTGCCGATTGTGCGGTGATGCCCAACCCGACAGCAGAGGAACTGGCCTCCATCGCCATCGCCTCCGCACAGACAGCAAAGAGCCTGGTGGGTGTGGAACCCCGAGTGGCAATGCTGAGCTTCTCCACCAAGGGAAGCGCCGATCATGAAATGATCGACAAGGTGCGGGAAGCTACCCGCATTGCAAAAGAAATGAATCCCGCTCTCCTGATTGACGGAGAGCTGCAGGCTGACGCAGCGCTGGTTCCCGATGTGGGAGCCAGCAAAGCGCCGGGCAGCGCCATTGCCGGGCGGGCCAACGTGCTGGTGTTTCCCACCCTCGAAGCGGGCAACATCGGCTACAAACTGGTACAGCGACTGGGCAACGCAGAGGCGGTAGGCCCCGTACTGCAGGGCATGGCAGCACCCGTGAATGACCTGTCACGCGGCTGCTCCGTAGATGATATTTACAACATGGTGGCCATCACGGCCAACCAGGCCCTTGGCTTAAAACAAAATGACTGACCTGAAGATATGAGCGAAATCATTACAGAACCTATCGAGAGATACGGATTAACCATCTCGGCGAGAAGCAAACACAAACCGTTATTCTCAAAAATCGGAGTGGTGGGTGCCGGCAAGGAGGGCAGAAACATCATCAACATGGCCTCTACAGCCGGCATGGAGGTGGTCTTCCTGGACGAGTCACACGAGCGAATCGATTATGTGCTGAGAGAACTGGAAAAGGTGATGGACCAGAAGATCACCGGTTGGGGTCTCACCCAGTCGGAAAAGAAAGTGATCATGAACCGAATCACCCCCACCCTCGAGTATGAGGATTTTAAACACTGCGACCTGGTGATTGAATGTACCCGTTATAGCGAAAGCGGACGACGGAGCACTCCTCTGCGGAAGAACATCTTTAAGAAGCTGGAGGAGATCCTCGACGAGGATGCCATCATCGCCACCAACGGCTCTACGGTGATCATCAGTGAGCTGGCAGCCGACGTGCATCACAAGGAACGGTGCGTGAGCCTGTACTTTCCCGTCTCCCACCCCGACGCCCGTATCCTGGAGATCGTGAGCGGCATGTACACTTCGGAAGAGGTGTATCGGAAGATGGAGGTCTTCGCCAGGTTGATCAACTTTACACCACACCACATCACCGAAAGCAACGGGAACGTGAGCATGAGATTGGTCACCACCATGCTCAATGAGGCGTGCCAGATCCTGCTGGAAAGAGTCAGCTCTCTCGAAGATATCGAGGAGACCTTCACCATCATTTACGGTCAACGTTACGGCATCTTCCGCCTGGCAGACATCATTGGCATCGAACGGCTGGTCACCCTCATGGAGGCCATGTTTAACGATTTCGGAGAGAAACAGTACAAGCCCAATGCACTGCTGTGGAAACTGTACCGTTCCAACCAACTGGGGGTGCGTACCGGCAAAGGTTTTTATATTTACGATGAAAACGGACAGCCGCTTTCACCCAATAAATCACTGTACAACTAAAGAGAAGAGATCATGAAAATATTGGTTTTAAACTGCGGCAGCTCCTCAATCAAATATAAGCTTTTCGAGATGGAAAGCAAGGAGGTGGTGGCACAGGGTGGCATCGAGAAGATCGGCATGAAAGGATCTTTTCTCAAGCTGACACTGCCCGACGGCCAAAAGGTGATACTGGAGGGAGAGATCCTGGAACACCGTGCCGGCATCGAATATATCCTGGGTGTACTGCTCAGCGAGAAATATGGCTGCATCCGGTCGCTCGACGAAATCGACGCAGTAGGACACCGTGTGGTACACGGCGGAGAACGTTTCAACAAGAGCGTGCTGATCAACGATGAGGTGATCGAGATGCTGAACGAATGCATCGAGCTGGCTCCCCTGCACAACCCGCCCAACCTGAAAGGGATCTATGCCATTCAGGAGCTGATGCCGGGAACACCCCAGGTAAGCGTATTCGACACCGCCTTCCATCAGACCATGCCCGACTATGCCTATATGTACGGTATTCCCTATGTGCTGTATGAGAAATACGGCATCCGGCGATACGGATTCCACGGCACCAGCCACCGCTATGTCTCAAAACGGGCCTGTGACTTTCTGGGAGTACCTTATGAGAAACAGCGGATCATCACGGCACATATCGGCAACGGCGGATCGGTGACGGCGATCAAAAACGGCCAATCGATCGACACCAGCATGGGAATGACCCCCGTAGAGGGACTGATCATGGGTACCCGCTCCGGTGACATCGACCCGGGAGCGATCTCCTACATCATGGAGAAAGAACATATGGGTACCAAGGGGATCTCCACCCTGCTGAACAAGTTCTCCGGCGTACTGGGTATCTCGGGCATCTCCTCCGATATGCGGGAGATTGAAGCAGCGATCAGAGAGGGGAACAAACGGGCGATCCTGGCTATGAAAACCTACAACTACCGTATCCGGAAATATGTGGGATCTTACGCCGCCGCATTGGGGGGCGTGGATATCCTGGTCTTTACCGGGGGCGTAGGAGAAAATCAGGCAGTCACACGCAGTGATGTGTGCAAAAACATGGAATTTATGGGCATCGAGCTGGATGAAGAGCTGAATGCCTCGGTACGCGCCAAGGAAGTGGTGATCAGCAAACCCTCCTCAAAGGTGAAGGTAGTGATCATTCCTACCGATGAGGAACTGACCATTGCGAAGGATACGATGGAGATCCTGCAACAGCAATAATCACCCTTTTGATTAAGGTCATAAAAAAAACCTCAGAAATTTCTGAGGTTTTTTTATGATTATAACGGTAAAACTTATTCAGCTACCACTTCGAAAGGCACCTCCACCGATACCTCCTTGTGCAGTTTGACCACAGCATGATAGTTGCCTACCTCTTTCACCTGGTCTTTGATCTGGATCAGCTTCCGGTCCACTTCAAATCCTTTTTCCATCAGCGCCTCTGCGATCTGAATATTGGTCACGGACCCGAAAATGGTGCCGGTAGAGCTGGTTTTGGCGCCAATGATGAGCGATACGCCTTCCATCTTGTCGGCCTGTGCCTGCGCATCGGCTTTGAGCTGTGCCAGCTTATGGGCACGCTGTTTCTGGTTTTCGGCCAGCACCTTTTTCGCCGATTCGCTGGCAATCACTGCTTTTCCCTGCGGAATCAGATAGTTGCGGGCGTATCCTTTCTTCACGTTCACTACATCGTCCTTGTAGCCTAAACTGATGATATCTTCTTTCAATATTACTTCCATGTCTCTTCCTCCTTCTTATTTCATTAAATCGGTTACGTAAGGCAGCAAAGCGATATGACGTGCTCTTTTGACTGCTTGCGCAATACGACGTTGAAACTTCAGTGATGTACCGGTGATCCTTCTCGGCAAAATCTTACCCTGTTCGTTGAGGAACTTTTTCAGGAATTCGGGATCCTTGTAATCGATGTACCTGATACCGTTCTTTTTAAAACGGCAATATTTCTTTTTCTTTACATCCACCGACAGGGGAGTCAAATATCTGATTTCTGATTGCTTAGCCATTTCTTAATCCTCCTTTACTTTAGATTCTACTTCAGCTTTGGCGCCCCTGGCCTTCTCTTCACCACGGGCTTCCTGCTTTTTACCGCCTTTGTTGTTTCTTCTTTTCTCGGCATATTCCAGTGCGAACTTATCCTGCTTCACGGTCAGGAAACGGATCACACGCTCGTCACGACGGAAGTTCACCTCCAGCTTTTCAATCACTGCAGGCTCTGCATTGAATTCCAGGAAGGTGTAAAAACCGGTGGTTTTCTTGTCAATGGGATAGGCCAGCTTGCGCAGCCCCCAATCTTCTTCGTTTACAATTTCGGCTCCTTGATCTGTCAGGAGGTTTTTGAATTTTTCAACCGCTTCCTTCATCTGAGCATCAGACAAAACGGGAGTCAAAATGAAAACGGTTTCGTAATTGTTCATACCTAATTAATAATTAAATCGTTAAATTAAAGCACATAATTTTCGAGCGGCAAAGATACAACAAAATCTCTAATTATCAAACCGCTATTCATGATTCCTTTCTATGGGCAGTCGATTTTTTCATTCACAGCGACCTGTTCAACTTTTTATCGGTAGATTTGTTTACTAGAAAATTCACTCACCACAGCAAAATGAAGAAAACAAACAACCAGGCACTGGTCATCTTCGGAGCCTCGGGTGATCTTACCTACAGGAAACTGATTCCGGCCATCTTCGATCTTTATCGGAACGACTCGCTACCGGAAGGATATGCCGTGTTGGGTGTCAGCCGTTCACGGTTCACCGACAAACAGTTTCGGGAAAAGATGAAAGAGGGCATCCGTCAGTTTGCCCATTACAAGGATGCCACTGCCGAGCATCTCAATGCGTTCCTTTCACGGCTCTACTATCTGAGCATTGATACGGGTAAGGGAGAGGAGTACGCAGCAGTAACGAACAAGCTGCACACTCTCAATGACAAGCATCATCTGGAACAGAATTATATTTTTTATCTTTCCACACCACCTTCCCTTTATACCATCATTCCGAAATATCTGTACGGACAGGGGCTGACGCTCCAACAGAAAGGCTTTCGCAGGATCATCATCGAGAAGCCGTTCGGCCATGACCTGCAATCGGCCTTCGACCTGAACGAACAGCTGACCGGGTTCTTCAGGGAAGAGCAGATCTACCGCATCGACCACTACCTGGGAAAAGAAACGGTACAGAATCTGATGGTGACCCGGTTTGCGAACGGTATCTACGAACCGCTCTGGAACCGCAACTTTGTCCAGCATGTGGAGATCACCGCAGCCGAAAGCCTCGGCGTAGGAGATCGCGGCGGCTATTACGACCGCTCAGGCGCGTTGCGCGACATGATCCAAAACCACCTGCTGCAGGTGCTCTCACTGGTAGCCATGGAGGCACCGGGTAAGATCACACCGGAGGATATCCGCTATGAGAAGCTGAAGGTATTCCGCTCATTGCGTCCCTTGAGTCAAAAAGACCTAAAAATGAATGTGATCAGAGGGCAGTATACGGAAGCCACTGTACGAGGAAAGCATTACAGGGGGTATCGGGAAGAGAACAATGTGAACAGCACCTCGCGCACGGAAACTTATGCCGCCATGAAGATCTTTATTGATAACTGGCGCTGGCAGGATGTGCCCTTTTACATCCGCACAGGGAAACGACTACCCACCAATGTCACCGAAGTGGTGATTCATTTCAGGCCCTCTCCGCAAAAACTGTTCAAGTCGGCCGACAGATCGTGTCATTCCGACAACCAGTTGATCCTTCGCATCCAGCCGGATGAGGGCATTCTGTTGAAAACAGGCATGAAGGTCCCGGGCAAAGGATTTGAGGTGAAATCAGTG
>JAQVWR010000014.1:8411-26102 GCA_028709605.1 Proteiniphilum sp. | reverse complement strand
GTTCAAGTCGGCCGACAGATCGTGTCATTCCGACAACCAGTTGATCCTTCGCATCCAGCCGGATGAGGGCATTCTGTTGAAAACAGGCATGAAGGTCCCGGGCAAAGGATTTGAGGTGAAATCAGTGAATATGGACTTTCATTATTCAGAGCTGAACGATCACTATATTCCCAGCGCCTACGAACGCCTGATCCTGGACTGCATGAACGGCGACAACACCCTTTACATGAGCAGTGATGCCGCAAAGGAAACCTGGCGGTTTGTGCAGCCGGTACTCGACTACTGGGAAAACGACCGGGAAGCACCGCTGCACGGTTATCCCGCCGGGTCGTGGGGACCCGATGTGGCGGATGAGCTGATTGAAGGCAAAGAGAATACCTGGCGTTATCCCTGCAAGAACCTGGCGGAAGACGGCGTCTATTGCGAATTATGAAAGCTGATTACAAAATATGAACCTACAGATATATTCCACCATAGACAACCTGAACAGCTCCTTCACGGCATGGCTGAAAGAGCGGCTGGCAGAAAAAGAGGAGATAACGATCGCGCTTTCAGGGGGCTCCACTCCCCAATCGCTGTTCGATTATTGGGCATCACTGCCCGAAGGAGCGATCGACTGGAGACAGATCCGGTTCTTCTGGGGCGATGAGCGTTGCGTACCCCCCGACCATCCGGAGAGCAACTACCGGATGACCCGGGAGCACCTCTTTGACAAGATCGGAATGTCTCAGGACAAAATCTTCCGCATCTTCGGGGAGAATGAGCCTGCAGAGGAGGCACAGCGATACGGGAAGCTGCTTCAGCAGGAGCTTGCATCGCGCAACGGCGTGCCCATGTTCGATATCGTGATGCTCGGCATAGGTGATGACGGACACACCGCCTCCCTCTTTCCTCATCAAATGGAGCTGTGGGAGAGTAAAGCGATCTGTGTGCCTACAACCCACCCTGTAAGCGGCCGGCAACGGGTAAGCCTCTCGGGCAAGGTGATCAACGCCGCCCGCAACGTAGTATTTCTTGTAACCGGAACGAATAAAGCTGAAAAGGTGAAGGAGATCATCGGTAATCCGGAGGAAGCGGCGACAAAATACCCGGCTGCCCGGGTACAACCGGAATCGGGTAATCTGTTCTGGTTCATCGACAAGCAGGCAGCCCGGGAACTCACGGGCAGCTGATCATCCCTCTATCGCGCCGTTCTGATCTTGTAGTCGCAGGATACCTTTCCCTTCTCCATATGGATCAGCTTGCTTTTCACCATCCGCTTGCGAAGGGGTGAAATGTGGTCGGTAAACAGGATCCCGTCCAGGTGATCATACTCATGCTGGATCACCCGGGCCATAAACCCGGTGTAACGCTCCTGATGCGACTGCAGATTTTCGTCGAGGTAGGAGATCCGCACCTCTCCCTCACGCGGCACCTTCTCATGAATACCGGGAATACTGAGGCATCCCTCCTCCACCAGCTCTTGTTCACCGCTTCTTTCGGTGATATGGGCATTGATAAAAACCTTTTTAAAATCCCTGAACTCGGGATACTCCTCACTGGCCATGGGGGAAAGATCCACCACGAAGATGCGCTCTTCAAGACCCACCTGAGGGCCGGCCAGGCCTACCCCGTCGGCACGATACATCGTCTCAAACATATTGTCGATCAGCTCCTTCAGGTTGGGGTAGTTCGCAGCATCGATATCCTGCGCTACTTTGCGCAATACGGGGTGTCCGTATATATAAATGGGTAAAATCATCATCTCATTCGTTTGCTTTCCATATATCCCTGCAGAATAATGGTCGCGCTGATCTCATCCACCAGCGCCTTGTTCTGACGGTCTTTTTTTTTCAGCCCCCCGTCAATCATGGTCTGTTGTGCCATCCTCGAGGAGAACCGCTCATCGAAATAAACCACCGGAATATGAGGATATAGCTTCCGCAGCCTGTTGACAAAAGGCTCAATCCGCTTCATATTTTCCGATGGCTCGTTGTTCATCTGCCGCGGCAACCCCACCACCATGCAGGAAACCTTCTCCCTGCCCAGATACTCCTCAAGGAAATCAAACAGACGGGGTGTCTCCACCGTGGTCAGCCCGTTGGCGATGATCTGCAGCGGATCGCTCACAGCGATGCCGGTGCGTTTCTTTCCATAGTCGATAGCAAGCAACCGGGCCATTTCGTTCATGATCTGGGTGCATCGAACACACGGCGGCGCAACTCGAAATCACGACCCAGGTACTTCTCCCGCACTACCGGGTTGGCTGCCAGCTCCTCGGCGGTACCCTGAAAGAGCACCTTTCCCTCAAAGAGCAGATAGGCCCTGTCGGTGATGCTCAGCGTCTCATCCACATTGTGGTCGGTGATCAGGATGCCGATGTTCCGGTATTTCAGCTGGGCAACGATCGACTGGATATCCTGCACGGCAATCGGGTCGATGCCGGCAAACGGTTCATCGAGCATGATGAACTTCGGGTCGATGGCCAGACAGCGGGCAATCTCGGCACGGCGTCGTTCGCCTCCCGAGAGACGGTCGCCACTGTTCTTGCGAACCTTGTGCAGGCCAAACTCATCAATCAGGCTCTCCAGCTTCTCCTTCTGCTGTCGGGAAGACATATCGGTAAATTCAAGCACCGATTTGATGTTATCCTCTACCGTCATCTTGCGAAAAATGGATGCTTCCTGCGCCAGATAACCGATCCCGTGTTGTGCCCGTTTATAAACCGGAAATTTGGTGATGTTCTGCCGGCCGATGAAGATCTCTCCTTCATTCGGGACCACCAGCCCCACCGTCATATAGAAGGTGGTGGTCTTACCTGCCCCGTTGGGGCCGAGCAGTCCCACGATCTCGCCCTGTTTCACGTTGATGGAGACATGGTTCACCACGGTACGTTTCCCGTACCGTTTCACCAGGTTCTCCGTGCGCAGCATCAGCGTGTCGCTCTCCGGCTGTGCCGGTTCTGGATTGAGCACCGTCTCCTCAGCACCGGAAAGAACATCTCTGTCCACTATGCGTTCATCCATTGTTCATCATATTTCTGCAAATATAGAAAGAATCTCGCAAAGATAGGCAAAATCAGGAAGAATAGACTTAGACTATTGCTCGCCACGGCATAGCTCAAGCAATCTTGGCTTTGGCCGTTTGACTTAACGCAATAGTTCACTATCCTGACAAAGTTTATCCACATCGATCGGGATTGGCTATCTGTTACGATCAGATTATTTAGGTCTTGTTCATCGAGCTTGAGATCATATCTTGAAGGAAAGCCCTGCTTTCCACTCACGTTGAACTCCAG
This sequence comes from Proteiniphilum sp., assembly GCA_028709605.1. GTDB lineage: Bacteria > Bacteroidota > Bacteroidia > Bacteroidales > Dysgonomonadaceae > Proteiniphilum. Next base: position 22,825 of record JAQVWR010000014.1, on the reverse strand, counting down.
CAACTGATCCCGGGTGATTGGTTCCTGACAGGCCTTGAACCGATCCTCACCGTGCTCCATGGGTTATTCCACCAGGTTACGGCGGAACAGGTAATAGGTGGAGGGTACCAGCGCGGCGTCCTCGAGGGTCATCAACCCCAGTGCACAGCGCACCAAAAGGCTGAAGTTGCAGTTCTCGAACAGCTGTTCGTCGCTTCAGCCCTGTCCCTCTTTCCGGATCATCATCCCCACCAATACCCGTAACGAGGCGTTGGGAGCACCTCGACCCTTGGCGTAAAGCACGCTGAAGACGGTCTCTTCCACGCGCATCACAACCTGTTTTCTGAACAAATTATGCCAGGAATCATTTTTCAGATAATAGCTCTTCGCGGTTTTTAAAGTACTCCGCGGGTGAAGAAAAAGCATCCAATTGCCGGTGATCGTCTGATTTCTTAAACATATCAGCTGTTTTAATACACTACTATGATAATGAAAATTAATAATATACGCATATATTTCAAAGAACTTTTCAAATCAAAATTACCCGTTATGATAAACGTGAAAAAACAAATTAATAATCAACTCAATGTCCAACTGACTTTTCGAAGTGGACTCAGAATTTTAATGTGTAAACTGAATCATAAAAGCATGTAGATTATTCGTGTAATCGTACTGAATTTTCCAACCATGCATTTTGCATATTTCATGAACAATGGATAAACCTAACCCGTTCCCCTTCTTTTCTTCTGACGTGCGGTTAAAACGTCTAAACACCTTATCCTTATCAAGCGCTTGGTTTGCACCCGTATTCGATATCACAAAACCACAATCAACCACCCGCATATTAATTATCCCATTTTCAGTATTATGCCGTATAGCATTTACGATCAGATTTGTTATTAAGCTGTCCACCAATATTCTGTTCGCTTGGATTTTCAAAGGATTATCAATTTCGATATTTACCTTGATTCCATTACTTTCTGCCCGTTCGCGAAGATACAAAAGTTGAGCATATAGCGTTTGGACAAAATCTATATCTACCCTATTAATATATTGATCGTTGTCTATGCGAGCCAAAAGCAAAAGATTTTTATTAAGGCGTGTCATCCTTGAGGATACCGAATAAAGAGACTGTATGATATCAGTCTGTTCCTGTGAAAGATTAGGCTGTTGAAGCAGTATATCTAACTGTGATTTGAATACGGCCAACGGAGTTTGAAGTTCATGTGAAGCATTTTCAATAAATTCCTTCTGTTTTTTATAACTACTTAGATTGCTGGAAATAAGGTCGTTCAGAATACTATTCAATTGCACAAATTCAGTTGTATCAGTACTGTTAAATTGTGGCAATTTGCCTTTCTCAAGACTGAAATTCCGAATTTTAGATAGTGTTGAATGGAACGGACGCCAAAGCCTCTTCGACATATAATAGGAAACTACGGACAATGATATTAATAGAACAATAAACAATAGCCCATATTGGTATGTTAATGTCCGTATTAAATCGTGTTTTTCGATCATCGGTATGCGAGAGGATAATATATAGGATGTGCCCTCTATTGTAATCTTGTCGTAAACAATGCGAAAATCAATGCTATGACCTTCTGCTTTATCGAAAAATTCTTCCTGCCTGACTTCCAATAAAGGATATTTTTCATCGAAAGGCAAAATACAAATATCTTCGTTAAAACGGTTCCACACCTCTATATCGGCGGCCTTAAACGAAGGTAATTGCTCATTTTCAAATTCCTGAATCCGGAATATGACCAATTCATCCAGATCTTGTGCATAATACCTCTCCATGAGCTTATATAGCAGCGGGGCACAACATAAAAGGATCAACAGCGTGGAAAGAGAAAAACCCCAAAGGCTTTTCGCAGCTAATGTTCTTGTTCTACCCATTGGTATCCGGTTCCATAAATGGTTTTAATCTTATTACTGCTGCCGGCTTTGGCAAATTTTGCTTTCAGGTTTTTAATATGGGCATATACGAAGTTATGGCTATCCAACATATCGGCCATATCCCCTGAAAGATGTTCGGCAATGGCATCTTTCGATACAACTCTGTTTTTGTTACCTAAAAGAAACAAAAGCAGGTCATATTCGGATTTAGTGAGAGTGATGATCCTTTCTTTTACTTTCACTGTTTTTGAAAGCATATCAATCTCCACATCACCGGATATCATGATGTTGTTATGCGAGAATTGTCGGCGCCGCATCAGCGCATAAATGCGAACACTTAATTCTGACAGTGAAAACGGCTTTGCGAGGTAGTCATCCGCCCCTATTTTCAAACCTTCGATCCTGTCGTCGAGCGAACCTCTTGCAGATATGATAATAATGCCGCTATCTATTTTAAGTGACTTTATTTCTTCCAGAATCTGAATTCCGTCACCACCCGGTAGGTTTAAGTCGAGCAAAATACAATCATAATTGTATAATGCTATTTTTTCCATTGCCGTACTGAAATTATAAGCCTGTTCGCAGCGATAGCTATCGTTGGAAAGATATTTAACAATATTTTTCGATAGTTCTTTTTCGTCTTCTATAACCAATATCTTCATATCACCCTAATTAATTATCCATTAGAATTACCAGAGTACCTCCTGCTATCATACAACCTCCTAAAATAACTTTCCAACTGACTGTTTCTCCAAGAATAAGAAATGAAAGCAAAATTGTAAAAACAACACTCAATTTATCTATGGGCGCTACTTTGGATGCATCGCCGAGCTGTAACGCTTTAAAATAGAAAAGCCAGGACAAGCCGGTTGCTATCCCTGATAATATAAGAAATATCCAGTTTGTTTTAGTGAGGTCTTTAATTCCGCCCGAACTGTTTCCGGCCAGAACAATTGACCATGTTAAAAGCAATATCACGCAGGTACGGATAGCAGTCGCCAAGTTAGAATCAACGTTTCTGATGCCAATCTTAGCAAATATAGCCGTCAATGCGGCAAATATCGCAGACAGTACCGCATAAAACTTCCACATAATAAATGAAACTTACATAAACTATGACCAAAAGTACAAAATCAAATTTGTAGAAAAGTAGAATTTTAAAAATATCTTTTAAAAGAACAGAAAGTCGAAAATTCTAAATTTCTGCTAAATCAACGGATAATTTTGCACTGTATTTTATTAAAAAAACAGATGTTTGAAAAAATTATTTCAATAGACAGGAATTTATTTTTTGCTATAAATGGTACTCATTCTTATTTTACAGATTGTTTTATGTGGCTTTATTCCGGTAGAATGATATGGATACCCATTACGCTTTTCATGATAGGTTTTATCATTTATAAAAAGAACTGGAAAGAATGGTTGCCAGTATTAGTGGCTTTAGTGATATTGTTTTTATTGTGTGATAAAATAACCTCCGATATTATTAAACCTTATTTTGCCCGGTTGCGCCCAACACACAATCCAGATATTATGGAGCAGGTAAGGACATTATATGGATATACTGCCGGAAGGTACGGATTCGTTTCTTCTCATGCTGCGAACGCTTCTGGATTGGCGGTATTCAGTTCGCTCCTGTTCAAAAATAAACGCTACACACTGGTTATTGTTATTTGGGCGGTGATAATGGGATATTCCCGGATATATCTTGGCATACATTATATGTCTGATGTATTAGGTGGCATGATAATAGGCTCTTTCATAGGATATTTAACGTATTTCCTCTATTCATTTTCTATAAATAAGCTATCAGTAAAAACAAACTATGTAAAACTGGCGATATATTCACCTGTCTCTGTGAAAATTCTGACTTTCACCATGATAGTCTATATTTTTCTTTTCATCTTTTTAAGTCCGCTGCTGATTGATTTTTTAAAATAGCTAATATGAATAATACCGCTACATTCAAATTTACAATTATTGTGCCTGTATATAATGAACAGGATAACATTCTGAGGCTTGAATCCGAACTATCCTCTTTTCTAAAATATGCAGCAATGAAAAGTTGTGTAATGTTTATAAACGATGGTTCAACAGATGATAGCGGAAATATGCTTAAAGAAGTCTGCGAGAGGCATGATAATATGTTCTACCTCTCATTTGAAAAGAACGCAGGATTAAGTGCAGCTTTAAAAGCAGGCATCGACAACACCTTTTCAGAATATGCAGGTTATATAGATGCTGATTTACAAACGACTCCCAAAGATTTTAACCTGCTTCTGGAACACGCCCCATATTATGCAATGGTTATGGGTATCCGTACAGGACGCAAGGACGGATTTGTGAAACGGGCATCATCGAAATTTGCCAACGGATTCAGGCGTATGATGACACATGATGATGCCCTCGACACGGGATGTCCGTTGAAAGTGATAAAGACTGAATACGCTAAAAGAATTCCGTTATTCACCGGGATGCACCGGTTCCTACCCGCTTTAATTATGCTTCAGGATGGGGGAATATACAAGCAGATACCGGTTTGTCATTTTCCCCGTATAGCAGGGCAGTCAAAATTTCATCTTTGGAACAGGCTCATCGAGCCTCTGAAAGATTGCTTTGCCTATCGTTGGATGAAAAAACGATATATAAATTACTCTGTGGAGAGTTATAAAATATGAGCCAGTATTTTATATTCGTCGTAGGACTGTTTGCTCAACTGTTGTTTTCTGCCCGCTTGCTCATATAATGGATTGCTTCCGAAAGAGCACTCAAAATGCTTTCGCCGACTCTCTTTTGGCAGCTCAGTATGGTCGCTTCATTTTTACTGTGTCTGTATGGGTGGTTGCGCAACGATTTCGCCATCATTATTGGACAGCTAATCTCCTATTACATTTACATCTGGAACCTCAAATCAAAAGGATCATGGGAAAAACTATTCAAAGTAGCCCGGATTTTTTTCTTTTTCCTACCAATAGTCGCTGTCGGATATTTTCTTTTGAATTGGGGTGATACATTCACACGGCTTTTCAGGCACCAAAACACACCCGTCTGGTTGATTGTATTCGGAGTTGTAGGACAATTTACATTTACACTGCGGTTTATTTATCAGTGGTGGTATTCACGCAAAGCAGGTGAATCGGTATTGCCTGCCATGTTTTGGATGATTAGCCTGACCGGATCTGCAATGGTTATAACATATGCAATTATCCGGCATGACCCAGTGTCGATTCTCGGACAAGCGACAGGCTTTATTGTGTACACCCGTAATATAATGATTGACTACAAATCATCAAGGAAACTGAATAGCCAAGAAAATGCTATGCAAGAGTAATGAAATAAAAATACTCATGTTGCACACTTCCCTTAAACCATTAACAAAGGAATAGAAGGAAAATGCATTAATCTCTATATTTCTGTTTGACAGCATTTTATTTTTTGCAATTTTTCAATCGTCCCTGACCATCACCGAACAGTACAGTGCCATGATCATGGTTTCTGCTTTTGGATTGGTCAGCAAGACCTTCCCCTTGTCATTCTTTTCCCGGCAGCTGAAGAGCAGGCTGATTGCAACACCCTGGTACATCCACTTTGGCCTGCTTGTATTGGTAGCCCAATAAACGACAGCGCTTGCGCTTGCCCATTTTCATGCGAGAATTTTCTATACCACTCGTAATCAAGAAATTATCTTCCAACTACTGCAAAGATAGAAAAAAGTTGCGAGTTAACATCCATGGCAGTCAATCCGTGAGTGTGATCTCCGCTGTATCCATGGTCCCTTTTACCGGAGGATGCATCTTGGCTACGGTGACCGCCAGGAAGGTGATCTGCGGATAGCGCTCCCTGATCTTCATGCGGATACGGCCCGCCACATGTTCAATCAGACGGGAAGGGATCTCCATCTCCCTCCTGACCAGATCGAACAGATCGGAATAGTTAATGGTGTCTTCCACCTCATCCGAATCGCAGGCTGCCGTCAGATCGGCCTCCAGCTGCAGGGTAACCCGGAACTCGTTCCCCGTACTCCTTTCATGAGGCATCACACCGTGATAGGCATAAAAGTGCATATTGCGAAGCATCATCTTTGTCTTCATTCCCCTTGTTTTTTTGAATGTGTGTAAGGAACCTGTGATGAGAAACATCCTTCTTCCGGCATCCACTGTTTCCTGTTTTACCCTTCAAATATAAGAACAAATTGGTATATTTGTTGTTTAAAAAACTAAAACATACCGTATGAAGACAAACGAGATCCCCGAAAGACTTGCCGCCATGCGCCGGTTCATGGAGGAAAAGAATCTGGATGCATTTATCATCCCCACCACTGATGCTCACCTGAGTGAATACCCCCCGCAACACTGGGAGTCGAGAAAATGGATCAGCGGTTTCACCGGATCGGCCGGCACGGCAGTGGTTACCAAAGAGAAAGCGGGCGTGTGGACCGACTCGCGCTATTTTCTCCAAGCTGCCGAAGAGCTGAAAGATACCGGGTTTGACTTGTACAAAGCGGGACAACCCGGCACACCCGACCTGACTGCCTGGATCATTGAACAGACCGGGAAAGGCGGCAGGGTGGGCATCGACGGGTTGGTTTATGCCGCCTCCGATGCTCTTGCATTGAAAAAGAGTCTGGAGGCGAAAGCGATTCAACTGGAACCCTCGCACGATCCCTTCGCGGAGATCCGCGCAGATCGCCCTGCTATACCCACAAACAAAGTGTTCACCCTCCCGGTGGAAATCGCCGGCGAGTCGGTCACCGACAAGATCCGGCGCATCAACGACGAGCTGAAAAAGGCAGATGCCGACGGGATCCTGATCGTCACCCTCGATGCAGTAGCCTGGACCTTCAACCTGCGCGGCAATGATGTAGAGTACAACCCGGTGGCGGTAGCCTATGCCTATGTCTCGGAGAAGGAGACAGTGCTGTTCATCAGCCCGGAGAAGCTGACCGATGCGATCACCGAAGCCTATCTGGAGCAGGGGATCCGGATCACCGGCTATGACGAGATCTTTGCATATGTATCCCGGCTGCCGGAGAACAGCTCCGTCTGCATCACCGGCAATAAGATCAACTACAAGCTGCTGCAATCGATCCCCGGACATTGCCGGATCGTGGATATCCCTTCACCGGTAGACCTGATGAAAAGTGTGAAGAATGAAACGGAGCTGAACGGCTTCCGCAATGCGATGATCAAGGATGGGGTGGCACTGGTGAAGTTCTATATGTGGCTGGAAAAAGCAGTTCCCGCCGGCGAGGTGACCGAGGTAACGGTGGAAGAGAAATTGCGTGAATACCGCTCTGCACAGGATCTGTATGTGGGCGAGAGCTTCGCCACGATTGCCGGCTACGCCAGCAACGGAGCGGTCATCCACTATCACGCATCAGCGGAGAGCTGCCTGCAGGTACAACCGGAGGGGCTGCTGCTGATCGACTCGGGAGCCCAATACAGAGACGGCACCACCGACATCACCCGCACGGTGGCGTTGGGGCAGCTGACCAAACAGATGAAAAAGGATTACACCCACGTGCTGAAGGGTCATATTGCACTGGCAACAGCCATCTTCCCGGAGGGCACCCGTGGTTCACAACTCGACATCCTTGCCCGCAAGCCTTTATGGGATCAACATCTCACCTACTGGCACGGTACCGGCCATGGCATCGGCCACTTTCTTAACGTGCACGAGGGACCGCAGAACATCCGGCTGGAGGAGAACCCCACGGTGTTGAGACCGGGGATGGTCACTTCCAATGAACCGGGTCTCTATCGCGCCGGCCAATACGGCATCCGCATCGAGAACCTGATTGTCACACAAGGTCATGCAACGACAGAAGAGTTTGGAACCTTTTTCGATTTTGAGACCATCACCCTTTGTCCCATCGATACCCGTCCGATCGCGAAAAAGCTGCTGACCAAGAAGGAGAGAAAATGGCTCAACCGCTATCACCAGATGGTGTACGACCGGCTCAAGGAGCACCTCAATAAAGAAGAGAAAGCCTGGCTGAAGGACAAGACCAAAGCAATATAAGAGGAATGGGATCCGAGATTTCGGATCCCAACTTCCAATTTCCTCATCCTACTGTTCAAATTCCACACCCACATGGCTCTCATCAAAACTGTACGGGGCTTTACCCCGCAATTCGGGAAAAACTGTTACCTGGCCGACAATGCCACCATCATTGGCGACGTGGTCATGGGCGACGATTGCAGCGTCTGGTTCAACGCGGTGCTGCGGGGCGATGTCAACTCCATCCGCATCGGCGACCGGGTCAACATCCAGGACGGCACCGTCATCCATACGCTCTACCAGAAATCGGTATCGGTCATCGGCAACGATGTCTCCATTGGGCACAATGTGGTGATCCATGGCGCCGAGATAAAAGACGGCGCCCTGATTGGTATGGGAGCAGTGGTGCTGGACCATGCGGTTGTGGGTGAGGGAGCCATCATTGCTGCCGGCTCGGTGATACTGACCGGGACCAAGGTAGAACCGGGCAGCATCTATGCCGGGGTGCCGGCTAAATTTGTAAAGAAGGTGGATCCAGAGCAGTCGAAAGAAATGAACCGGAAGATCGCGAATAATTATTTGATGTACGCGGGGTGGTTCAAGGATAAGGATGAACCATAGCCGCGTGCTTACTGATCCCCCACGTTTCCTTTTCTGTCGGAGCGAACCATCTTGTACAGCTGATCGTTGGGACGGATCTTCTCGTGGGTGCGGATGGAAAAATGATCCCCTTTCACTGCTTCGGCGACCGTCTGCAGGTCGACTCGTATATCATCGGCCGTAAGAAAAACGGCGCCGGTGGTGGGACCGGTGATCAGCAGTTCATCCCCCTGTTTCACCGACTGCGTCTCAACTAAGAACTCCGTCACCCCCAGGTTCCCGAAATGCTTGATCGCCTTTCCTACATAAACCTTGCGCTTGGTGGCACCGGAGCCATAGCGGTGCGTCCATTCCCCCAATCGTTGGCCCAGATAGTATCCGTTCCAGAAGCCACGGTTGAAAACGGTGGCAAGACGTTCGTCCCAGTCGTTGATCCTATCCTGCGTAAAGTCACCCTCGCAATAAGCCTGTATCGCCTCCCGGTAACAGGAAGTGACTACCCGCACATACTCGGGACCGCGGGCACGCCCTTCAATCTTGAAGACCCGCACACCGGCATCCATCATCTTGTTCATAAAATGAATGGTCTTCAGGTCCTTGGGTGACAGGATATACTCATTGTCGATCTCCAGTTCAATCTCGCTATCCTTGTCCTTCACAAGATATCCCCTGCGGCAGATCTGGTTGCAGGCACCCCGGTTGGCCGAGAGGTTTTTCTCGTGCAGGCTAAGGTAACACTTGCCGGATACCGCCATGCAGAGGGCTCCGTGGGCAAACATCTCAATACGGATCAGCTCTCCCGAAGGGCCTTTGATCTGCTGATTCACGATGTCGTGATAAATGGCTGCAACCTGATCGAGGTTAAGTTCCCTTGCCAGCACCACCACATCGGCGAACCGGGCATAGAAACGGAGCGCTTCAGTGTTGGAAATATTCAGCTGAGTGGAAAGATGTACCTCCACGCCGATGCTGCAGGCATAGTTCATCACTGCCACATCGGCTGCGATAATCGCTGAAAGCCCGGCTTCCTTCGCGGCATCCACGATCCTGCGCATCAGCGCCAGGTCATTGTCGTAGATGATGGTGTTGACGGTGAGGTAGCTTTTCAGCTGGCGCTCTCTGCAGATACGAGCAATATGGTGCAGATCCTCAATAGTAAAATTGTTGGAGGAGCGGGCTCGCATATTCAATCCCTCAATACCAAAGTAGATGGAGTCAGCCCCCCCCTGGATGGCTGCCGTCAACGATTCATAGGATCCGGCCGGGGCCATGATCTCATATTCCGCTCTATTGTTCATTGGAAAGCTCTTATTTTGCAACACAAAGGTACAAAAAAGCGACAAAAGTGGCAACGCAAATCGGTCTGTATTCCTAAACCGTTGCGAACCGGTAATAGAGACGGTTGAGCAGGAAAAGGCCGGCAGAAGAGATTCAGTTTCACGGATCGGAAGTTGCAACCCAATTCAAAAAAAACTATCTTTGCCTGAACAAAAAAGTTACGTAACTATTTCTGACAATTAATCTTCTTACCGGATGAAAAGACAGTTATTGATGTTCCTATCCCTGATAGTTGGTCCCGTGGGTACCTTTCTGGTACATGCCCAGGAGCAGGCAGACCGTTATGCGGAGATCACCAATCCGAAGCTCCTTCATATCAACCGCGAAGAGCCGCGAGCCACCTTCTGCTCTTTCACAGATTTGAAAGAGGCCCTTGATGCGGCATACTCCTCCAAAGGAAGTGAAGAAGTGCTGTTGAACGGGAGCTGGAAATTTCACTATACGGATCAGTTCGACGAGCGTCCCAGGGAGGGGTTCCAGGATGCGGACTTTGATGACAGCACATGGAACGACATCCGGGTACCAGGCAACTGGGAAATGCAGGGATTCGGTGTTCCGATCTATGTGAATGCCACTTACGAATTCACCTCACCGGGGCACCCCCCCTACTGGGACCAGCCCAATCCTCCTTTCGTTCCGGAAAAATTCAATCCCACAGGGACCTACCGGAAAGAGTTTATCTTACCGGAAAGCTGGCGGGAGAAAGAGATCATCCTCTGTGCCGACGCAACCAAAGGGGCAGCCTATTACTACCTGAACGGAGCATTTATCGGCATGAACAAAGAGGGAAAGCTGCCGGCACGCTTCAATGTGACCCACTATGCTCAAACGGGGAGGAATGTGCTGGCGGTACAGATCCACCGCTGGAGCAGCGGCTCCTACCTGGAGTGTCAGGACTTCTGGCGACTGTCGGGCTTTGACCGTGAGGTCTATCTCTATGCCCGTCCACAACTGCACCTGGCCGATATCTTTGCCCAGCCGGGTCTTGATGCGACCTACAGCAATGGCCATTTTGGACTCGACGTCACCGTGGCCTCCCCGGAAGGTAAAACCCGTTCATTCACCGTCACCTACACCCTGACGGATGAGACCGACAAGGAGGTGGCCAACGGAACACTCAAAGGAGAAAGTGACGGAGAAGCCACCCTGCGGTTTGAGCAAGTGATCCCCGGTGTAAAGAAATGGAGTGCCGAAACGCCCCATCTCTATACGCTCGCCATTGCGCTCATGGACCATAAAGGTTCCACCGTTGAAGCAACAGCCTTGAAAGTGGGCTTCAGAACTGCGGAAATCAAAAACCGCCAGTTTCTGATCAACGGTCAGCCGGTGTTGGTGAAAGGAGTGAACCTGCATGAACACAATGAGCATACCGGTCATTACGTTACCGAAGAGCTGATGCGCAAAGATTTCGAGTTGTTTCGCAAGTATAATGTCAACACAGTGCGTACCAGTCACTACCCGCAACCGGAACTGTTCTACCGGCTGGCCGACGAGTATGGAATCTATGTGATCGACGAAGCCAACATTGAAAGCCACGGGATGGGATACAACCTCCGCAAAGGGGGTACGCTGGGGAACAACCCACTCTTTCTGGAGGATCACCTGAGCCGCACCATCGGCATGGTGGAACGGGACAAAAATCACCCCAGTGTGGTCACCTGGTCCTTAGGCAATGAGGCAGGCAACGGATACAATTTCTACGAGACCTACCGCTGGATCAAAAGCCGAGATACCACCCGTCCCGTGCAGTACGAACGGGCTGTCATGGAGTGGAACAGCGACATTTTCGCACCGATGTACGCCAACCCCGATGAGATTGAGCGGTATGCCGTTGATCCTTCATCCGACCGTCCCCTGATCCTGTGTGAATATGCCCATGCCATGGGAAACAGCCTGGGTAACTTCACCGAATATTGGAACATCATCCGGAAATACCCCCTGCTACAGGGCGGATGCATATGGGACTGGGTAGATCAAGGCCTGGTAAAGAGGGACAAGGAGGGCGACAGCTACTGGGCCTATGGAGGAGACTTCGGGCCTGTGGGAACCCCCAGTGCCGGCAACTTCTGCATCAACGGCATGGTCTTTCCCGACCGAAGCGTGAAACCACACACCGAGGAAATGCGCAAGGTATATCAAAATGTATGGTTCCGTAACTTCGACCCGAAAGAGGGATCGATAGAGGTTTCCAACGAACATTTCTTCATTGATCTGAGCCGATACCGGATGACCTACCGGATACAAGCAAACGGCAGGGAGCTTACCAAAGGATCCCTGAACATACACGCTGATCCGCAGCAGACCGTGAAAGCCATGATTCCCGGATGGTCCCGATACGCAAACCATAAAGGAGAGCTGACCATCACCTTTGCCGCGATTCAGGAAAAGGAAGAGCGGCTGATTCCTGCCGGTTGGGTGGTAGCACGCGATCAGTTTACGGTCAACAACCCTCCAGCCTTAGTGACCGGCAAGATGAAACCCGCCACAGTAGAAGAGACCGAAACATCGGTGATCGTGAGCGGACACCGCTTCAGGGCACTCTTCGACAGGAAGAGCGGGCTACTCACCTCCTACCGGGTAGATGGCACCGAGTATATCGAAAACGGAGCGGGACCACGCCCCTTCTTCTGGCGGGCTCCCACCGACAATGATTATGGTGCACGACTGCCGCAAAAGCTGTCGGCATGGAAGGATGCCAGCTACCGGCAACCGAAGGCAGAGAACCTGATGATCACGACCGGCAGGGAAACCACCCTCTCCTACAGCTACCGCTATCCCGATGCCGGTGCCGGCAACGAGGTGACTTACACCCTCTACGACAATGGCACCCTCCATATACAGAACACATTCCATGCTACGGCGTCGGCAACGAAGCTGATCCCCCGCATCGGCATGCGCTGGCAGCTCACCGGAGAACTGGTGCAAGCCGACTATTACGGCAGAGGCCCCTGGGAGAACTATGCCGACAGGAAAAGTGCTGCCTTTATCGACCGTTACTCCTCCCCCATCCGTGAGATGGTGACCCGCTACGTGCTTCCGCAGGAGAACGGGCATCATACCGATACCCGGTGGCTGGCACTCACCCGACAGTCGGGCAACGGCCTGCTCTTTGTGGCTGACAGCCTGTTTGAGTTCAATGTGTCCAACTTTCTTCTGGAGACGATCTCCAACGGGGAATCACTTCATAACGACGCACCGGCAGGTACCGCACCGCGTAACAAACATATCCAGGACTACCGTCCGTCGGATGTCGTGGATCTCTTCATCGACCACCGTATGCAGGGTGTGGGAGGAAACAACAGCTGGGGCAAGCTCCCGCTGGAAGAGTACCTGATCCGTCCGGAAGATGGCACGGTTACCTACGGCTTTACCCTGATTCCCATCAAAAACAGAAAGGAGATTGATCGCCTTTTCCGTTAAGCGGAAGCCAATTGATTGAAGCAAAAAGCGGGTCCATTCATTGTTGAATAGACCCGCTTACTTTTTCCAGCCGATTGTCCGGTAATGGCCCGGTTACGCTTCTGTCACCAGTTGCCGGATCATCTCCTCAGCGGCAAGAGATGCTGTCTGTGGATTTGGTTATGATTTCTTCAGCAACACCTCTTCGATGGCTTGTTTGAATGCATCTTTCGGGAGGGCACCCTGAGCCATTTGCGGAGCTTCACCCATGGGGCAGAAGAGCAACGACGGGATGCTGCGGATACCGAATTCGGCAGCCAGCTGCTGCTCCGCTTCCGTATCGACCTTGTAAATGTAGATCATTCCCTCATATTCTGCAGCCAGTTCCTCCAGGATCGGAGCGACCATTTTACAGGGGCCGCACCAGTCGGCGTAAAAATCGATGATACAGGGTTTATCCCCCAGATACTCCCATTTTTCGGAATTGGCTTCGTAGTTTGCTACTTTGGTAAGAAAGTCAGCTCTTGTCAGTTTAATTGTTTTTGTCATATTATTTTCTGAATTTTGAATTGTGTGGGTTGTCTGTTCCGTTTCGGGCTCATTCGACCCGCTCTTTTGACGATTGTTGCTGCAGGAAACCACCAGAAATATCAGGGCAGCTGCTACAAAAATTGTTTTGATTGGGGTTTTCATTGTTCTGTTTGCTTATCGTTGTGAGTGATGGGTTGGTAATTCTTTAGGTCCCTGTTGTCTTTTGCGAAGATGTCAAACAGCAGGTAGCAGATTTCTCTTATTTCCATATGATTTCTATTGTTGATCTCAATCTTTGCTTTCCTTCTCTGCACGATGGTTTCCACAGTTGACCAGACACCTCAGCACGTTTGCAAACCGCTTGTCTTTCAAAGAATAATAGCTGTGCTTCCCGCTCTTGCGGCACTGCAGGATCCCTTTTGCCCGCATATCGGTCAGATGATGCGACAGGAGCGATTGCTCACAATCCATCCCCTCCTTCAACTCCGAAACGGTTTTTTCTGCCGTACAGGCCAACTGCATCACCACACAGAGACGAATCTCATTGGCTACCGCCTTTAACATATAGGCAGCTTCTTCAAAGAAGGAACGATCTACTTTTAGGTCTGCCGATTCCAATTTCTGATTCTCTTTTTTCATAACATCAATATATGAACATATATTCA
>JAQVWR010000014.1:0-8311 GCA_028709605.1 Proteiniphilum sp. | reverse complement strand
ATCTCATTGGCTACCGCCTTTAACATATAGGCAGCTTCTTCAAAGAAGGAACGATCTACTTTTAGGTCTGCCGATTCCAATTTCTGATTCTCTTTTTTCATAACATCAATATATGAACATATATTCATATATTTTGGTTCAAAAGTACCACACTTTTTTGGATTGACAAAATTTTTTACCGAATTTTAAAATACCAGGTGAGTTTTGCCTCCAGTATCCGATGGGCTGAACGGGAGAAGAAAGCATTTTCACTTCTTCGGCTGGTGAAAAGATCGCCCAGGCCGAAATAATAGCGTCCTTCCAGGTCCACATCCCCCATACCGGTTTTCAGCTCCATACCCAGCCCGCCGATCAGTCCGTAGTCCACCCTTTTCATCTCGTCGATCGATCCGTACTGCACGCCAATGGGAGCGTCAGGATCCGCTTCTCGTCGGGCGGCAAGATCCTTGGCGAGCGCATCGCTCATCTGTTGTCTGTCCCCCAGGAGAAAACTGATCTTGGGTCCTGCATTAAGGATCAAACGGGTTTTGTTACCGAAGTAGACATGTGTCATAAAAGGCAGTTCAAGGTAATTAAGGGTTCTGCTGTAGGAGCATCCCGATTCCGGATCAAACGACTCAGTCCACCCCATTTGTGCAAAATTGATCTCAGCCATCAGTCCCAGGTGTTTCTCCGTGATATACTTCATAGAGATGCCGCCTACGAGTCCCTTTTGTTCCGTTTGGGACACGGAGGGAACAAAATCCAAATGGGTGAACATGAGTCCCCCGCCTGCACCCACATACAGTTCATTTTTGAATGACTGTTTCTGGGCAAAGAGAGGGTTGAAGGCAACCAACAGGGTGAAAAGAAGAATGAAACGTCTCATCTGCTTTGGTCTATTTTGTGGATCTTTCCGTCGGTATCATAATGGATGATGTAGAGACCGCCGTTGATGAGTCCTCCCCAGTTGTTCAGCCGTTCAAAGCGGAAAGGAAAGAGGAGGGAGGGAACAGTCACCCGGTCGACATGCTGCTCAAAATGTAATCCGTAACGCTGCAACGCAGTCAGGAAGAACAATCCGGTATCATACCCCCACATGCCGTAACCGGGATAGGTCTCCATCGGGTTCCGGCCATACCACCGCCGGAAGCTCTCATTGAATCGTTTGGTTTCCGCCGCCTGCTCATCCGCAAAGAAAGGAGTGTAGAAGTACGTTCCAAAAAGGTGGTACTCATCCGTCAGGTTTGAATAGGTCTGCCAGTCAGGGTAACCGAAAAGAGGCGTCGCAAATTCCGGGTTTGACTCATGCAGCTTCTTCAGTTCGTTGATGATCTGCCGCAGCGTACCGGCATCACTGCTGACAGGCACGATTACATTTTCCTTCTCCCGGCGTAACAAGGGCATAATGGAGCTGCTCAGGGTAGCTGCATCACCGATCGATCCGAAGGGAAGGTTCTTTTTTTTGAGGGCTGACTGCAATTCGAAGATAAACTCATTTTCGTCATTGTATCCGCCGTTCACAAAAATAATATTTGCATTCCGAAATTTCCGGACAAAAAATGAAACAGCTTTCGTATGGGTGATACTGGTCAGCGGGTTCACCTGGAACATATTCCCGTTGCTGAAGACCTCCCCGTTGCTTTGGGAAAAGGGCACCACGTATTGGATGTTGTGCGATCGTGAAAAATCGGACAACAGCTTTATCTGGACATCACTCACCCCTCCGATGATCAGGTTCAATGATTGGATCTCGAGTGTACCGAGCAGACTCTCCAGTTTGCCGGTATCGTTTCCTTTTCCGATTTCAAAGACATAGAGCTCCAGATTGGCTCCGTTATTCTTCAGCTCTTCTACGGCCAGGAGAAATCCTTCATAATACTCTTGCAAACGCAGGTGCCCTCTGCTGGTCTGGTCGAGGAACGGCAGGAGAAGGCCCACTTTCATCACGTCGACCCGCTGTGAGGGTCGCTGTTGGGAAAGGAGGTTGTTGGCCTCTTTTTCCGATGAAGGATTAACACCTTCCACCTTGCTTCGCTGTACCGGCACAATCAGCTCCATGTTGGCCTTCAATCCCCCCGACAACATGGGATTCTTTTGCTCGATGTCGGGCACCGTCACCCCGTATTTTCCGGCGATGCTATAAAGGGTCTCCCCTCTTGCAACGGTATGAATGATGTTGGTGGTCTGTTTTTCAAAGGGCATCACCACCTCATAGGACTCGAAAAAAGGAATACGAATCGTCTTTCCGATTTGAAATGTCTCTGCCGAAAGTCCGGGATTGGCTCGTACCACATCCTCCGGTTTCAGATGGTAGGTTCTGGAGACGGAATACAGCGTCTCTTTCGGCAAAATGGTATGATAGCGGTAGTTTTTTTCTTTTTCCTCGCTGAGAACACGCCGTTGCGGGATGGTCAGGATCGCTCCTTCGGCAATTCCCTCGGCAGCGCCCGGATTCAGGCGATTGATCTGATCGACCGTCGTATGGTACATCCTGGAGATGCTGTAGACCGTCTCCCCTTTTACCACGGTGTGTGTGAACGTATTGTTCTGGTCTGTCGCCGGATGCAGTTGGGAATCTCCGCTCTGAGCAGGTACGGGAAGATCCCCCTGTGTCGCACCGATAATAGGAATCAGCAGCTCCTGTCCGCTTTGCAGTCCGCTGTTCGAACCAGGATTATGACGAAGGATCTCGGCCACCGGGACGGAGAAAATACGGGATACGGAATAAAGACCTTCGCCCGATTTGACCCTGTACTTGTAGCAGGACTGACCGTTTACCGTGACAATCTCGTAGGGCAGAAGCTGGGCCTGCAGAGAATGAATTCCGAAAACCATCCACAGCATCACGACAAAAAACCTGCTCAACCGAATGAGGTTACCCATTTTTTCTTGTTTAAGTAAATAAAAAAATCAGATTGTTTGCACAACCGACAGACAAAAATAGGGAAAAAAATCCGGAAACGATTCTTCTCGTTACCGTGTGACATTTTGTTTCACAGGATTTAAACAATTTATACAATATTAAGGTTCGTCCCCCTACCGTGATATGCCGGCGGCTACCACGGGCAGCACGCCACTCTGCGGGAAGTTGCCTCCTGCAGGTTCGACAGAGGCCATCTTAAAAGGGCAACGGATCCTTGCTTTGGGCAAGAAAATCGGTGGAGGGGGAAGGCAGATCGTTCATCGCATCAGCACCTTGCACCTGTTTGTTCATGCGCGAGGGGCGCTCTACGTAATTCTTTCCCACCGCATAATCATCCAGGTTCTGGAAGCGGGCATATTCATGGTCGAAGCGCATGTTGGCAATGCCGGTAGGGCCGTTACGATGCTTGGCCACGATGATCTCAGCGATTCCCACCAGCGAGTTACCCCGCTCATCCTCGGTAATGCGATAATACTCGGGACGGTGGATGAAACAGACGATATCGGCATCCTGTTCAATGGCTCCCGACTCACGCAGGTCAGCCAGCTGCGGTCGTTTTCCTTCATTCCCCTGTCGTGTCTCCACGCCACGATTGAGCTGTGACAACGCAATAATGGGAATATTCAGCTCCTTGGCCAATCCCTTCAAAGAACGGGAGATCATGCTCACCTCCTGTTCACGGCTACCGAAACTCATGCCGCTGGCATTCATCAGTTGCAGGTAGTCGATGATCAGTGTCCTGATGCCATGCTCACGCACCAGCCGGCGCGCTTTGGTACGCAGCTCAAAGACCGACAGGCTGGGGGTATCATCGATATAGATCGGGGCATTGTAGAGAAACTTATGGTTCTTATCAAGCCGCTCCCACTCATCGTCCGACAGGCGGCCACTTTTGATGCTCTCTCCCCTGATCTGGCACACATTCACAATGAGACGGTTCACCAACTGCACATTGGACATCTCCAGGGAGAAGATTCCCACGGGCTGTTCGTAATCGAGCGCGACGTTCTTGGCCATGGAAAGCACAAAAGCGGTCTTGCCCATCGCGGGACGGGCGGCGATGATCACCAGGTCGGAGTTCTGCCAGCCGGAGGTCAGCTTGTCGAGTTCCTTGAAGCCGGTAGGAAGGCCGCTCATCCCGTCTTTACGGTTGGCAGCCAGTTGGATGTTCTGCATCGCCTCCTTGATGACCGGGTTGATCTGGATCACATCCTTCTTGACATTGCGCTGGGAGATCTCGAAGAGTCTTCCTTCGGTCTCCTGCATCAGGTCATCCACATCGACCGTTTCGTCGAATGCCTGCTGCGACACCTCTGAAGAAAAAGAGATCAGCTCACGGGCAAGATACTTCTGGGCGATGATGCGGGCATGATACTCAATGTGGGCAGCGGAGGCCACCTTCTCACTCAGTTCGGCTACATAAACCGCTCCGCCGGCAGTTTCCAGTTCGCCCCGCCGCTTCAGTTCCTCCACCACGGTCAGCACATCTACCGGCTTCTGCTGCATGGCCAGTCCCTGGATCGCATCAAAGATCAGCTGGTGGGTAGGATCATAAAAGCTTTCCGGCTTCAGGATCTCACTGATGACAGAATAAGCATCCTTCTCCAGCATCAGTGCTCCCAGGACAGCCTCCTCCAGCTCGCGTGCCTGAGGCGGCAGCTTTCCCATATCGGGGGCCACCACTGCTTTCTCAACTACTTTTACCGAGGGTTTACGTTTCTGCTTTTCCATTTCATCGACCTGTTGTTCCTTAAAGATTGTAAAGGTAAAGAGATATTTCTTGCAGAGGGAATTTTGTGCACCCTTATTCCCCAAAAGTTATAAACAAAAGCTGTTGATAACTCTTGTAAGCATCTCCGCAGGAAATGAACAATTTGGTGCATCAGGGGGTTAATTCACCATCTGCAACCCCTCCGTATTCCTGAATTCATTACCTTTGCAGACTAAACGACAAGATAACAGAACAATGAATATGAAAAAGCAGACAACACTGCTCTGTCTCTCTTTTCTCTTTACCACCCTTTCCTTTGCGCAGGATGAAATGCGATGGAGCTTCTCGCTGGAGGAGCGCGGAAACGGGGAGATTGAACTGGTGGCGGATGTCAAGATCAAGCAGGGATGGTATCTATACGATACACAGATCCCGGAAGGAGGACCCACTCCCACGCAGATCAGCTTCGACCGGCTGGAAGGTGCCGAGGCGATTGGGGCATTCAAAGCGGCCGGAAAAGGAGCAACGGTAAAGCAAGACGAGATCTTCGGCATGAAGATCGGCATCTTCCGCGAGCATGCCCGCTTTACACAGCGGTTACGGGTGACCGACAAAAGCCGTTTCGTCGCCACGGGAGATGTACGGGCCCAGGCATGCAATGACCAAAGCTGTACCCCGCCCCTGCCCAACGACTTTGCTTTCCATGCGGGCGATCTGCCTAAAACAGTGGGCGCCTCCACCACCACGACGACCCCGGAACCCGAAGAAGCATCCCTGCCCACCACGGTACCGTCGCCGGAAACAGTCAATGCCGAAGCGGCTGTTCCTGCAGCTGAGAGCCTGGCAACAACCTCAGAGCACAACAGCGACCAACTCTGGGCACCAGTAACCGAAGAGCTGCAACAATTCGGCATGAAAGGCAGCACCGCCGGCATGTCGCTCTTCTGGATCCTGCTCTCCGGCTTTGCCGGGGGACTGATCGCGCTGGTGACACCCTGCGTATGGCCCATGATCCCGATGACCGTCAGCTTCTTCCTGAAGCGGAACAAAACCGACAGGAAGAAAGCAGTCGGCGAAGCGCTGGTCTACGGTGCCGCCATCATTGTGATCTACGTGATCCTGGGGCTAGTCATCACTGCCCTCTTCGGAGCAAGTGCCCTAAACAACTTAGCTACCAGTGCACTGTTCAACCTGATCTTCTTTGCCCTCCTGGTTTTTTTCGCCATCGCTTTCTTCGGCGGCTTTGAGCTGGTGCTGCCTTCCAAATGGACCAACCGAATGGACCAGAAGGCAGACACCACCACGGGAGCCCTGAGCATTTTCTTTATGGCGTTTACCCTGGTGCTGGTCTCATTCTCCTGCACCGGCCCCATCATCGGCACTCTCCTGGTAGAAGCAGCTACTGCCGGCAACATCATTGCCCCGGCCATCGGCATGTTGGGCTTCGCCATCGCGCTGGCCATACCCTTCGTCCTCTTCGCCATCTTCCCCTCCTGGTTATCAACGATGCCCAAATCGGGAGGATGGCTCAACTCAGTGAAGGTGGTGCTGGGATTCCTCGAACTGGCTCTGTCCCTCAAGTTCCTCTCGGTGGCCGACCTGGCTTACGGATGGAGGATCCTGGATCGTGAGGTGTTCCTGGTCCTGTGGATCATCATCTTTGCCCTGCTGGGCATCTATCTGCTGGGAAAGATCAAATTTCCCGGCGACAGCGACCTGCTGCATATCTCCATCCCCCGCCTCTTCCTCGCGATCCTCTCACTCGCCTTTGCCGTCTATATGATCCCGGGCCTGTGGGGCGCCCCGCTCAAGGCGATCAGTGCCTTCTCTCCCCCGCTCTACACACAAGATTTTAATCTCTACGACGGTGAGGTACATGCACGAACCCTCGACTATGAGACCGGCATAGCACTTGCCAGACAGGAGCATAAACCACTGCTGATTGATTTCTCCGGCTACGGATGTGTAAACTGCCGCAAGATGGAGGCATCAGTATGGACCGACCCACGCGTAAAAGATCTGCTCGACAACGGGTATATCCTGGTCACGCTGATGGTGGACGACAAGACGCGTTTGCCGGAGATCATGGAAATGGAGGAGAACGGCAAAACGACCCGCCTGAAAACGGTGGGCGACAAATGGAGCTACCTGCAGCGGCACAAGTTCGCTTCCAACGCACAGCCTTTTTACATTGCACTGGACCACGACGGCAAACCGCTCAGTCCCTCCTATGCCTACGACGAGAACGTGGAGAGATACCTGGAGTTTCTCCGGACAGGATTGACCAATTTTACAAAATAATCATTTTAATCAGAGGCGACCCGGTGTCCTCTCTGACTTTTTTGTTATGCATACAAGAGAACAAAAACTGGAGGCCTTCGGACAGCTGCTCGACGTCATGGACGAACTGAGGAAAAAGTGTCCCTGGGACCGCGAACAGACCAACGAGAGCCTGCGTGCCAACACCATCGAGGAGACCTACGAGCTGGCCGAGGCGATCATCAACAACGACAACGACGAGATTCGGAAAGAATTGGGCGACCTGCTGCTGCACGTGGTCTTCTATTCGAAGATCGCTGAGGAGAAGGAGGCATTCGACATCGGCGATGTATGCCGTGCCATCTGCGACAAGCTGATCTTCCGTCATCCGCACGTCTTCGGCAACCTACAGGCCGACTCCGCCGGCATGGTGGAGAAAACGTGGGAGCAAATCAAGCTGAAGGAAAAAGGGGGAAACAAAACGGTGCTGGAAGGGGTGCCCTCCTCCCTGCCGTCACTGGTAAAGGCCTACCGTATCCAGGACAAAGCACGCAACGCCGGCTTCGACTGGAACGAACGGCACGATGTATGGGAGAAGGTGAAAGAGGAGCTGGGCGAATTAGAGGCTGAGATGGAACAGATGAATGCAGACAACACCGAAGCCGAGTTTGGCGATGTGCTCTTCAGCATCATCAATGCTGCCCGTCTCTACAAAGTAAACCCCGACAATGCCCTGGAGCGGACCAATCGGAAATTCATCTATCGCTTCAACTACATGGAGCAGAAAATCAGGGAACAGGGACGATCCCTCAGAGAGATGACACTCAATGAAATGGAAGCGTTGTGGCAGGAGGCAAAAACCACCAGGCCAAGCTGATTACTTTCCTATGCGCCATCGCGACAGGATATTTTTCCGCTTCGGGAAAATGCCGTTTTGCCGGGTACGCACATCCTCCACTACATAGAAGATATTGCTGTCGAACACATTGAGAGTGCGCTCCATGGTTTTCATCTCTTTTCGGTCGATCACCGCTTCAATGATATCCACTTCATTGGTGGAGCCTTCTCCATGCATGAGCGTGGCTCCGAAATTCAGTTTATTCAGGATCTGCACCAGCTTCATTCCGTTCTTCTGGGTATAGATGCGGCACAACACAATTCCATAGGCAATCCGTTTCTCAATCAGAATGCCTACATAGTTCCCCGACGCATAGCCCGCAGCATAAGAGAAATAGGAGAGCATATCGTTTGCACGGGCAAGAATCTGTGAGATGATCACAATCCAGACAAACACCTCGAAAAATCCGATGAGCGGGGCTTTGTATTTCTCTCCTTTCGAAACAAAGATGATGCGGAGAGTGCCCAGTGTCACGTCAATGATACGGCCGAAGAAAATGATAAAGGGCAAGAGCCAGGGATAAAAGTCTAAGAAATCG
>JAQVWR010000013.1 GCA_028709605.1 Proteiniphilum sp. | reverse complement strand
CAACCACGGAGCCCATCAGGTGATTGCCCGATGCATCCATCATGGGAACGGTATTGCCTTCAAACAGCACATTCTCATCGATTTTACCATCTATCTCAAAGATCGATTTGGGCAAGTCCAACACCTTCTCTTCGTCATAATCGCCATAAGCTTCTTCGGGGGTCAGCCGGAACGAGAAGGAATCACCCTCGGCAAGGCCTTCGATCTGTTTCTCAAATGCCTCCAGCATGGAGTTGGTACCGAAGATGAACTCCAGCGGCCTTTCAGCAGTCGCCTGTTCCATCAGTTCTCGCTCTTCTCCTTCGCCTACGTTCAGATCGTAGGTAAGTGTGACATATTTGTTGTCCGTAATTTTCATCATTCTTTTTTATTTAGTGATACATATATCTGTCTTAGACGTTGTAACAATCCTGCGCTTCCGATGTTTATCCATTGATGGCTTTTTTTAGTTTATTGAGCGCTTTTTCCAGGACACTGCGCGGGGTACCCACATTGAGCCGCATGAATCCTTCTCCGCCCGGCCCGAACATTGCCCCGTCGTTCAGGGCCAGACCGGCCTGATCCACGAACAACCTCACCAGATCGCGCTGAGAAAGACCCAGTCCGCGGCAATCGAGCCACACCAGAAAGGAAGCTTCCGGCAACATCGCCCTGATCTGCGGGATCTGTTCTTTCAGGAACCGGTTCACACAATCGATATTGCCCTGCACGTAAGCCAGCATCTCATCCAGCCAGCCGCCACACTTCTCATAGGCCGCCGTGGTAGCAGTATAGGCAAAGAGGGAGCCTTGGTTCAGCTCGCGCGGCTCCAGATAGGAGAAGTATTTCTCCCGTATGGCTTTGTCGGGAATCACGGCAAAGGAGCTGACAATACCGGCAATGTTAAAGGTCTTGCTGGGAGCCATCAGGGTCAACGAGTTAGACACTGCCTTCTCCGATACCGTGGCAAAAGGCGTATGCCGGTATCCCGGCAATGCCAGGTCGGCGTGGATCTCATCGGAGACCACAAGCACCCCGTGAGCGTAGCAGATCTCCGCCAGCTCCCGCAGCTCATCGGGCGACCAGGACCTGCCACCTGGATTGTGCGGGTTGCAGAGGATCAGCATTTTGCATTCATTCTGCGAGACAATGGTTCGCAACCCTTCCATGTCCATTCTGTATTTTCCCTCTTCCAGGAGCAACGGGTTATCCACTACCTCTCTCCCCAGTGAGGAGGTCACTATCCGGAAAGGATGATAGACCGGTGGCTGAATGATCACCTTGTCCCCTTTATCGGTGAAGACATCGATGGCAAAGGCGAACCCTTTTACCACACCCGGAACATAACAGATCTGATCCTGGTCGACCTGCCACTCATGGCGCTGCTCCAGCCACCCGATGATAGACCGGTAGTAGGCATCGGAAGCGATGGTGTAGCCGTAAAGCTCATGGTTTACGCGTTCTCTGAGCGCATCTGTGATGGCAGGAGGCGTTTTGAAATCCATATCGGCCACCCACAAAGGGATCAGATCCTCCCGTCCGAAGACCGTTTTCATTCTCTCCAGTTTGACACAATCACTGCCGCTTCTGTCAATATATTCGTCAAAATGATGGTTCATACGATCATATTTTATCTCATAGCACCTCTCCGCTCCTTATTCATAGTAGATGCTCCGGATAGAGGGGTTGTTACGCATTCTTTTCCCGCCAAAATGAATGGATTCAAAGACCATGCCCACCATGAACTGATGTGACACGATCCGGGTAACCAGTTGATTCACATCGGTCCGGTAGAAATGACCCAGGTAACCGGCACGCAGGGTGACATTGCGAATGGGGACGTCAATGGTAAAATAGTTTTGCAGTGCCAGCTGATTGTGGAAGGAACCGAAATGTACCGTTCCTTTGTTGTTGCCCAGTGTAAAAATCTCATAATAGGAATGACCATATTCCGGAGAGAAGAACATCCCGGCAAAGGGGGAGGTAAGCTGCCAGCGAAAGGTGACGCTTTTCCAGTGATAAAGCGCCATTGTCGAGAGCTGTAGGTTGACGGCAGTCTTCAGTGAACCGGGATTATTGGAGTTGCGCACATTGTAGATTCCTCCCAGGGAGACACCGGCACCGCCCCCTCCCAGCAATGTAAGGCGGTCAGCCTTCCACAGGGGATATAATCCGGTGAGATGGTATCGAATGTCACCGTAATATTCCGATGCGGATGCCGTGGGATTCCTGGTGATGGCTGTGTGGATCTGGAACTGTTGCTGCAGGAGCAGGTCTCCCCCCCCATGAGGAGAAACCTGTATCCGGTCGTGCATCAACGAGATACTCACTCCGTCGTAAGTAAGCGGTGAGAGATAGCTGTCCGAAAGAAAAGCCTTGCCGATACCCAACAAGGTGGAATGGTTCACGGTACTAACCGGTGAGGCATTACGCTCCTGTGAATAGATGCAGCAGCAGAAGGAGAAGGAGAAGCATGTCAATACCAGTATCGCTATTCTATTCATTGTTATTTATTGTTAATTCCCGGTAAAACAGCCGGAAATACCAGGGAAACCGGTCAATCGAACAGCTTCATCTGCCCTGTGATCTCATCTCGCAGGTCTGCGTCGGAAAGCTGGCTGTCGCCATTCTCTTCCTCAATCTCCACCTTCATCGTCTCCTGGGGTGCCGGCTCCGGGAAGCGGGTCGGCTCAAGTTCCTCCACCTCCTTCACCTCATAGTTAGAGATCCGCTTGCCTTTGGCTTTATAACTCTTCACGCCGATAAATTCTTCCACCTCGATTTCCAGCGGCTCACGATAATCGTCGTTTCCGCCAAAGATAACCTTTACTCTCGGAAATACCACATCCGTCAGCAAAATTAATCGTGAAGCAGGGTTATCGCCCAGGAAACTGAGTGGTTTTTCCGAAGCATCGAAGGTGAACCGTTTCAGGTAGGCATACCCCTGGTCGGCATCGAACAGGGCAGCCGACCACACCTTGTGACTCTCATACTTCTCGATATGACGGATGGTAGTGGGGAAATGGTTGGTCAGATCGAAATTGCAGATATGGTATTCACCGTTCTCCGTAACGACCAGGATCTTGTCGTCACCCTGAAACTCACCCAGGTACCTGCCACCGCCCTCATAGTTGAGGCGGAACACATCGGGATCGAACCATACCTTACGGCCTCCCAGCGTAGAGAGTCCTTTCTGTTTGAGCTGTATGCGGTGGACCTCCGCCTTGGTTAGGATATTTCCCATGGCGCTGCGCCCCCTGATATCGATCTCGCTGAAGTCCTTCTCAAACTGCAGGATACGCAGGCGCGGCTTGGGCTTCAGGATCACCTTGATCGTCTCTGCCTCCCCGTTGGGGTTGGAACTGAAGTAGGCGATGCGTGATCCCGGTTTTCCTTTTGTCAGGTCATACTCCTTGTCGCGGGTAACACCCGTCACGGAGAACCGTTTGATATAGTGAGGGGATAACTTGCCGTCACGGTAAACCACGTTGTAGATGGTCCGCTTGTCGTTTTTCTTGAAGACGTTGGCGTAGAGGATGTTCTTTCCCACGAACATCTTCTCACTTACCTTCACCACCTTGTATTTCCCATCCTTGAAGAATACGATGATGTCATCGATGTCGGAGCAGTTGCAGACAAACTCATCCTTCTTCATGCCAGTACCGATGAATCCCTCTTCCCGGTTCACATAGAGCTTCTCGTTGGCTTCCGCCACCTTCACTGCTTCGATGTTTTCGAAGCTGCGTATCTCGGTGCGGCGCGGATAGTTTTTCCCGTATCGCTCCTTCAGCATCAGATACCAGGCAATGGTATAATCAGTCAGGTTTTCCAGGTTGTGGTCGATCTCCCCGATCTCCTCCGCCAGGCGGGCAATCGTCTCATTCGACTTGTCGGAGTTGAACTTGAGGATGCGAGCCATCTTGATCTCCATCAGACGGAGGATATCCTCGTGGTTGATCTCCCGGATGAAAGAGCTCTTGAAAGGTTCCAGCCGTTTGTCGATATGCGCCACGGCACAATCCATGTTCGCGGCATTCTCAAACTCCTTGTCTTTATAGATCCGCTCTTCGATAAAGATTTTTTCCAGGGAGGCAAACAAGAGTGCCTCCTGTTTCTCCCCCTTCTCGATCTCCAGCTCCAAGCGGAGGTAGTTTCGGGTCGTATCCACCGAGACGCGGAGCACCTCACTCACCGTCAGAAAGTGAGGCTTGTCCTCATCGATCACGCAACAATTGGGAGAGATGCTGATCTCACAGTCGGTGAAAGCATAGAGCGCATCGATGGTCTTGTCGGAGGAGACACCCGGCGCCAGCTGCACCTGTATCTCCACATTCCGGGCAGTGATGTCATCCACCTTTTTGATCTTGATCTTTCCCTTCTCATTGGCTTTCAGAATCGACTCCACCACGCTGGCGGTGGTTCTGCCGTAGGGAATATCCCTGACGACGAGTGTCTTGTTGTCGAGCTTGGTGATGGTGGCACGCACCTTCACCGAGCCCCCTCGCTCCCCATCGTTATACTTCTCCACATCAATGTAGCCGCCGGTCTGAAAATCGGGATAGAGGGCAAACTCTTTCTCTTCGAGATAAGCGATCGATGCATCGCAGAGCTCATTGAAGTTGTGTGGCAATATTTTTGAGGACAACCCCACAGCGATCCCTTCGGCACCCTGTGCCAGCAGCAGCGGGAATTTGGCGGGGAGGGTCACCGGCTCTTTGTTTCTGCCGTCGTAGGAAGGCTTCCACTCGGTGGTCTTGGGGTTGAATAGCACCTCTAAGGCGAACTTCGTCAGTCTCGCCTCGATATAACGGGGGGCAGCCGCACCATCTCCGGTGAGGATGTTGCCCCAGTTACCCTGCGTGTCGACCAGCAGATCCTTCTGTCCCAGCTGCACCAGCGCATCGCCGATGGAGGCGTCGCCATGCGGATGATACTGCATGGTGGTCCCGATAATATTGGCCACCTTGTTGAAGCGGCCATCATCCATCCGTTTCATGGCATGAAGGATGCGGCGCTGCACCGGCTTCAGCCCGTCGGAGATGTGGGGAACGGCACGCTCCAGAATTACATAGGAGGCATAGTCCAGAAACCAGTTCTGGTACATCTTTGATAGATTGAGTGTCGTGTCGTCACCCAGCCTGACCGGGATCTTGGATCCCGGCACGCTTCTGGCCGTGAGATCGGACACAACCTCCTCCATTGATTCTTCTTTGTCTTTGATGTCGTCGTCGTTCGTTTGTTTAGGAGACATAGATCTGTGTATATATGCAATAGCAGCCCGCGTACCATGACGCAGAAGGCTTATCGCTTATCCTATGGTGAAATGTTCAATAAAAATTGTCCAAAGATAAGAAAATTGAGGATAAATTCAAAAGGATAAAAAAAAGCGGATCGGATAAACTACTTTTGTGGAAAACTGTTTAATAGATGTGGCCAACCTGTTGCGGCATTCTTTTTTTTTGATAATTTTGCCCTGCCGGTCATCCGATCAATCAAAACAAATATCGGTATCCAATAGCCTAACAAAAAAATATGAAACAAAAACAATCCCTTCGCTCAATCAAATTCACGTTCACCCTGCTCCTGACAGGGTTGTTGTTTTCCTCCTGCGGCAGTGTTCCCTTCACGGGCAGAAGACAGTTGCAACTGGTTTCAAACGGAGAAGTGATCGCACTGAGTCTGCAGCAATATCAGGATTTCATGCGTACAGCCCCGGTGGAGAGCGGCACAGCCAATTCCCAGATGGTCAGTCGCATAGGGGCCCGTATTGCCAAAGCAGTCGAGACATTCTATACCAACAACGGCCACCCGTCCGAACTGGAGAACTATGCCTGGGAGTTCAGGCTGGTGAAAGAAAACAGTGTAAATGCCTTCGCCATGCCCGGCGGAAAAGTCGTCGTCTATTCAGGGCTCTTACCGGTGACAGCAACTGAAGAAGCGCTGGCGGTGGTGATTGGTCATGAGATTGCGCACGCGATTGCCCGCCACGCCAATGAACGGATGAGCCAGCAGATCGCCCTGCAGTATGGCGGGGCAATTGCGGGAGGCCTTCTTGGCAATTCGCAGGCAATGCAGCAGCTGGGAAGCACCGTCTTTGGCCTGGGCGCACAATACGGCGTGATGATGCCCTACGCCCGCAGGCAGGAGTATGAAGCCGATGAGATCGGCCTGATCTTGATGGCCATGGCCGGTTACGATCCGCAGGTGGCTGTTCCTTTCTGGAACAGGATGGCCCAAAGCGGTAGTGCCCAGGTACCGGAAATTCTCAGCACCCACCCAACCGACAGCAAACGGATCGCCCGCATCCAGGAGATCATGCCACAGGTGCTTCAGTACTACAAAGGCGCAGGAGTTCAGAATACAACCAGCACTCCGATTCAGACCAAGGCTAACATACCGGCTGCAAGCAACACACAGAAAGCCAGAACCTCAAAGGAGTGGTCGTTTTAATTTCTTGTTGGGAGTGATACAGCCGTCCCATCAGGGCCGGCTGTGGATCTCCCGGAGAAAGACCTTTTCGGCCGCGGCGATGACCGGCATAAAAAAAACGGCACTCCTTTCCACGAATGCCGCTTCAGCCGAAAGGATACTCACTATCTCCTTAACCGGTTCAGCGATCTGACCAACGCCTCATCGGCTCCGATCTTGCGGATGGCCAGGATGGTCAGGATGATGGCAATCACGGGCATAATCATCCCCATCCCCACTCGCTGGAATTGCAAATCCTCCACCCGATTCACGTGATAGAGGATATACCCGAAGTAGAGATAAAAACCGACCATGACCAGCGTGTTAAAGATCGATAGTCGGATCTGCACCATTCTCTTTTTGTAAAGGAAGAGGGTCACCAGTGACAGAACGGAACTGATGGCCCCAATCACGAAGAGCCCCCAGGTGGAATCGGAGAGTGTTCCGTTTAGATAGATCCCCATCGCTTCAAAAACCGCCTTGTCACTGTGATAGATGAACTCAGCCAGAGGCGTCACCGAAGCAGTCAGCATGGCTGCAGCTGCCAGCAGCAGAAAAAGTGTCTGTATCCGTTGTAACATACCCTCAGAATAACTCTTTCTCCTTGGCAGGATTGCGGTAGAAAATCTGATTTTCTTTCCATTCTTCGATCGCCATCAAAGAAGGTTTGGGAAGCTTTTCATAGAAACGGGATATCTCGATCTGCTCATGATTTTCGAATACCTCTTCCAGATTATCACTGTAAGATGCAAATTCCTGAAGCTTGGTATCCAGGTCGCGTTTCATCTCAATTGAGAGCTGGTTGGCTCTTTTACTGATGATCCGGACCATCTCGTAGACATTGCCCACGGGCTCCGACAACTTCATTACATCACGGGATTCCGTATTGGAATTTGCGGCAATTTTTCTGTAATCCATTGTTATTGTATCTCTAAATTATTTTTTTACTTTATTCAGCTGGCAGGCAGCAGCTCAATCTTATCCTGCGCCTCGCGATAATAGCGGTCGGCCTCTTCCAGATACTTTCCTCCCGGAAAGGAGTTTTTGTAGTTGAAATATTCATCGACCACCATACGATAGCGTTCCGGCTGCGTTTGCAAAGTACTGCGCAGCGCATATTCGTAACGGGCACGAAGAATCGTCATTTGATACTCTTCCAGATACCGTGAGTAGGGATAGCTTTTCATGGCCTCCCTGGCGGTGATCACCGCCGACTCATAGTTGTTCCCCATATAATTGCCGAGATTGAGATAGAGCTTAGCCGCAAGCAGTTCTTTATAGGCCACCTTTTCCTGTAACTCAAAGAGATAGTTCTTTGCCTGTTCCGCCCGCTCGGTCTGCGGATAGCGTTCAATATATTTCTGAAACTCCGCGATCGCCGTATAGGTCTTCGACTGATCCAGACGGGGATCAGCGGAATCCAGGTACATCCCGTAAGCCGAATAAAATAGCGACGCCTCCGCATATTCCCCGCTGGGGTAAGTGTTGTAGTAGGTGGTGAACACCTGTGTGGCCGAGGAATAATCCCTGGCATTATAATGGCTCTGCGCCAGCAGATACAAAGATTCCTCAGCCTGTGCCGTTCCTTTCATAAAGGTAACCAGTTCCTCCAGAAGGGTGATGGAGCGGTTGTATTTACCTTCCTCGAAATACTTTTTCGCATAGGTATATTTCAGATCTCTGTCGGTGCTTTTCAGGATCTTGTTGTATTCGTTACAGGAACTCAACACCAAAATGACCAGCAAAAAATAGAATGGTTTTATTCTCATCTTGTCTCAAGTCGGGTTTAGCGTGCAAATTTACACATTCTTTCTTACTTACGGAAAAGAGGAACCTGATTTTATTCTATTTTAGGATTTCGTGGCCGCAAAATGCAAGATGCTTTCCACATACTTCCGGTCATTGGAGAGCTTCGGCACCTTGTTTTGTCCCCCGGCTTTCTCTCTCTGTTGCATCCATTCGTAGAAAAGGCCTCTCGCCATCACTTTCACCACGGGAGGGTTGAGCGAGAGGTTATAAGATCGTTTGGCTTCGTAGTCGGAATTCAGTATCTTCAGGCCTTCGTCAAGCTTCTTGGTAAAGAACGACAAATCAGACGGCATGGTTTCAAATTCGATCAGCCATTCATGCGCACCGTTGTTCTTGTCGCCAAAAAAGATCGGCGCAGCCGTGTATTCCGTGATCTTGGCACCGGTTATCCGGCATGCCTCATCCATCGCCCTGTCGGCATTGTCCACGATCAGTTCCTCTCCGAAAGCGTTGATAAATTGCTTCGTACGGCCGGTCAGCTTGAACAGATAGGGATCGGTGGAGGTGAACTCAATGGTATCGCCGATTTTATAGCGCCACAGGCCGCTGCTGGTGGTGATCACCACGGCATACTGCTTACCGGTCTCCACTCCGCACAGGGGGAGTGTCTGCGGCTGTTCCTTTTCCCATTCACCTGCAGGGATGAATTCATAATACACCTCATTGTCGAGCAATAGCAACATATCTTTCGAAGCGGGACTGAACTGCACCCCGAAAAATCCTTCCGAGGCGTTATAGGTCTCCCAGTAACGCATCCGCTGCGAAGGAATCAACTTCTCATATTGTTCCTGGAACGGGATAAAACTGACTCCCCCGTGAAAGAACACCTCCAGGTTGGGCCAGATGTCGGGCAGAGAGCGGCCCGTATCGGCCACGATCTTTTTCAGCAGCACCAACATCCAAGAGGGTACACCCACAAACGAACGGATATCGGCACCAATGGCATAATCAGCCAGCTTCTGCAGCTTCGCCTCCCAGTCGGGCAACAGCGCAATGTGCTCAGGAGTCCTTCGCCCTCTGACGAGTCGCGGCAGGTTTTTCATCAGGATCGCCGAGATATCACCGGTATAGATGCCCTCCCCGATATGGTTGATCTGCTGGCTGCCTCCCAGCACCAGCGATTTGCCCAGGACAAAAGAGGTGTCAGGGTGATGCACGGCATAGATCCCCAACATATGGTATCCGCCACGGTAATTGCCGTTTTTTAACGATTCACGCGTGACCGGGATGTATTTGCTTTTCTCCTCCGTGGTACCCGACGACATGGCAAACCATTTTACCGGTGTGTCCCACAAGACATTCTCCCGTTTATCGACGATGATCCTGCCGAGATAGGGGCGTAAAGACTCGTAGGTGGCAACAGGTACCTCTTTGCGAAAGGATGCCTCATCCTGCACCCGGGCAAAATGGTGTTCTTTTCCGTAAAGGGTATGACGACCGTGTCGCAACAGATTATCCAAAGTTCGTTGCTGTGTTCCGTGCGGATCTTTCACAAAAACTTCCACCGGTTTATAGTAGGAGGTAAGTATCGATCGGACGATTTTTCGGATCATTCTTTCATAGTCAATTAAGGAACAAAGGTAGTGACTTGTTTCGAATACGGGAGCACACAAGCAGCTCTTTAAGAAAAATAAGCAGTTCAACCAATCCGGCTGATCTTGTGCAGCCTCTCCTCATCAATGATCTTAATCTTTCTGCCGTCGATAGTGATAATACGTTCATTGACAAAGTTGGAGAGGGTGCGAATCGCATTCGAGGTCGTCATATTGGAGAGGCTGGCAAGATCCTCTCTTGCCAGATAGATGCTGATGGTAGCTCCGTCCTCTTCCAGTCCGTAGCTCTCCTTGAGAAAAAGCAGCGACTCGGCGAGCCTTCCCCGCACATGTTTTTGGGTTAAGTTGACCACCCGCTGATCGGCAATCCCCAGGTCAACCGACAACATCTGAATAAAGAAGAGTGCCATATCACCATTGTTGCGAAGAAACTGTTCAATCAGCTCCATCGGGATCATGCAGACCGTACAGGCTTCAAATGCCGATGCGGCCGTGACATAGGGCTCCCGTGCAAAATAGGCCCTGTAGCCAAAATATTGAACGGGACGGACGATACGGATTATCTGGCTTCTCCCCCCTACTCCGCTTTTAAAAATTTTAACCTTCCCCTTAAAGAGAATCATCAGATCTTTCGGACACTCATCTTCCAGATAAATCAACTCATTTTTTTTGAAATGACCCATACGGGCGTTGCTGCGCAATTGATCACGTTCAACGTCCGTCAACATCCTCCATACATCAGGCAATGAGGAAGATATATCCACCAATTCTTTTTTCTTCACTAACTTCGCTGTTATAGAACTATGTTCTAAAACACAAATATAAAGTTTTTTTTAACCGGATGTAACAAAAAAAGTAATTATTTTTCGGGTGTTCCTTTCTTTTGTTTTTTTATTATTGAACGATTTGGTTAATTTTTCATCTTCCACACAGATTATTACTTTGCTACTTTAAAAAAAAATGTATGTTTGCAAGTTGAATGAAAAAAGGAGTCGTCATACTGATCTTATTCCCGTTCATTGTCACGGCCAACTGTCTCGCATATGAAGCCGATTTGCCGACAGATACGATTCTGAACAGGGCAATGAGCGCTGCCGAGAAATACAACGAGCTGGTAGAAAACTATACGGCTGAGGTATATATGCGCAGCTATGTGGAAACGATCCGGAAGAACTTCCTGTATAAATATACCCACCTGATTCCCAACTTTGTGTTGCACGACCCGGACAATGATGAAGCGGTGATCGAAACCATCAGCGATTTCCGTTTTGAATACCCCAATGTGTATGTCCAGGACATCCGGCATGTAACGGGAACGCTGACCGGTAAAAAAGATATCGACCTGATCCCCTTTGAACTGCTGAATATCAATATTTACGGGGAGACCACCAACGATGAAAGCATCTTCATGCCCATCCGCTTCCATACTGCTAAGTATTACCGCTATACCCTATATCAAACATTCACGGCGAATCACAAAACCTATTACAACATTCATTTTACCCCCATTTACGAAAACCCTAAACTGCTGAAGGGGTCTTTTATCGTGGAGAAAGGGACCTGGAGAGTGATTTTTTTCCGGGGAGAAGGAGTAGATATCTTTTCCGATTTCACTTTTGAAATGACCATGGGAGATGAATGGGTCACCAACTACCTT
The DNA here is from genome assembly GCA_028709605.1 of Proteiniphilum sp. Taxonomy (GTDB): domain Bacteria; phylum Bacteroidota; class Bacteroidia; order Bacteroidales; family Dysgonomonadaceae; genus Proteiniphilum. The sequence goes on along the minus strand of JAQVWR010000013.1, from coordinate 29,188 downwards.
CCCGTGAGTGTTACAATTTATCAGACAACAGCCTATCTCGGGAATGTGCTGGCCAGCAGGCATCTTGCCAGGATCACCTATAAGGATATCGGATTGCGTCAGATCCAGCAACCGGTGCGATCACTCAATATCAGTGATTTCTATAAGGTGAGGCTCGACTCGGTGCCGCTGCACAGCGACACTCTCTTCTGGGAGAAGAGACGTCCCATCCCTTTACAGGCAAAAGAAAAGGATGTGATCGACCGCTACCGTCAACAGCTAATTCAAAAAGAAGCCAGAGAAGAAAAAAGAGATACGCTCAGCAATGCCATGATCGCCCAGCAGATGGTCCAACGCATAGGGAACAATTCCAGTTACCGATACAAATCGACACGCATCGGCTATTCGGGACTGTTTAATCCGTTGATGCTGGGATACAGCTCCAGCGACGGGGTCACCTACCGGCAAAAGATCTCCTTTTCGGCTGATCTGAAGCACAGCCGTATCCTCCAGGTAAACGCTTTCGCAGGATACATGTTCCGACGAAAAGAGCTTTTCACTGATGTGACCACTACATGGAACTATGAACCCATGCGACTGGGTAGTGCCACCTTTTCCATTGGCAACGGAAATCCTTCCTACAGCTCTCTTTTTGTCGATCAGATCCGGGAGATGCTGGAAAACCAGGGCCTCACCTTCGACGATACTTCACTGAAATTTTATAAGGATTACTATTTCAAGCTGTTCAACACCTTTGAAGCGACCAACGGCTTGCTGTTGCAAACAGGTATCGACTACCATATCCGCAAGAACCAAAACGACGGGATTATGTTTCGGGCCCAGACCATCGAAGAAGAGCCCATCGCACAGTTGTTCGGGACAAAAAGATCGTTTGCCCCTTTTATCAGGGTCAGCTGGACACCGGTTCAATACTACCGCTATGAAGGACGTCAGAAGATCTATGCCCGCTCCAATTATCCCACCTTCAAACTGGATTTCTCGCACAGTCTGCTGGATGTGCTGGGGAGCACCTCGCAGTACGACCGTATCGAACTGGATATCAGCCATAAAATTGATTTCGGATTGATGCAATCCCTGCAATATCATATCGGATCCGGCAGATTCATCAACCAGAAAACGGAATATTTCGCCGATTATGTCTTTTTCTCCAAAAACAATTTTCCGGAGACCTGGAACGACGGTTTGGGAGGGAACTTCAACCTGTTGAGCAGGAACCTGTACAATGCATCCGACTCGTATGTGCAGGCGCATCTCATGCTTGAATCACCTTTTCTGGTCCTGAAAAATATCCAGTTTCTCTCCGATTTTGCCGACAAGGAAAGACTCTACCTGAGTCATCTTTACACGCCGCAAATCATTTCCTACAGCGAACTGGGATACGGCATCGGAAACCGTTTTTTCAATGCAGGTCTGTTCGCATCCTTTCACAAGGCCCGTTTCAAGCAGGTAGGTGTTCGGGCTACCTTTGAACTGTAGAGGTTCTTCGGTGCTGTCAGACCGGCACTCCTCCGGTTCACCCCGAGCTTCTCTACCGGATCGAATTCTAAACGGTTCGGATCCATTGTCTTTTTACTTTGTCAAATAGCAACAAATTTACTACTTTTGCTATAGCAAACATTTGACAAATACAAATCCGGGGTTTGCTCACAAGAACTGCCTATGATCAAATTTCCAAACGCAAAGATCAATCTGGGGTTGCATGTCATTGCCCGCCGGGAGGACGGGTACCACGATCTGGAAACGGTCTTCTATCCCATCGGATTGAAAGATGCACTCGAAATAGTGCCATACGCGGAAGGCCTACCTTCCGCACCGGGACAGAGGTACCAGTTGGAACAGACTGGTCTGTCCCTGCAGGGTGCAGCTGAGGAGAACTTAGTGATCAAAGCGTTGAAACTGATCTCTTCTGAGAAAGCGATCCCGCCGGTAGAGATCCATCTCCTGAAAAAGATCCCTTTTGGGGCCGGACTGGGAGGGGGATCCTCCGATGCGGCTGCTATGTTGCAGCTGCTCAACGACCTCTTTTCCCTTGGATACACGGAACAGCAATTGATCACACTGGCGGCCCGCTTAGGGGCTGATTGTGCGTTTTTCATCCGCAATCAACCCGCGTTGGCCACCGGTATTGGTGATATCCTTGAACCGGTCGACATCGACCTGGGCGATCTTATCCTAGTACTGGTGAAACCGGATATCGGGATCCCCACCCAAACAGCCTATGCGATGATCACCCCCCGGAAGCCCGCACAATCGCTCAGAGAAATTGTCACTTTACCGGTATCAGAATGGAAAAAACGGATGAAAAATGATTTCGAAGCACCCATTTTCAAAAAATATCCCGAAATTTACCGCATCAAACAACAGCTCTATGCACGGGGAGCACTGTATGCTTCCATGAGCGGTTCGGGTTCATCGGTATACGGGTTGTTTCAAAAGGAACCCGATCTGAATGGCTTGTTCGGCAACCATTTTGTCTGGACAAGCTGTAAGCTATAAGCTGAAAACTGAAAACTGAAAACTGATTACAAAAAATATGAGCAAACGAATGGACAAATACCTTATGATGCTGCTGCTGCTCAGCGGAAGCCTGCAGGCACAAACGGTAATAACACCCGGGGAGGTCAGTACGTTCGGTCCGATAGCCGTACAGGCACCGATCCTGTTGGACAGCGTCAACCTCAGTGACAAACCATTCTCGGATGAGCTGCTGCTCTCCGCCTCCATCATTTTTCCCGCACCGGAAAAGTTTACCGGAAAAGAATTGCCCGATACGGCCGGTTATTTCCGAATGCCGAAGCCACAGCAGGGCAAAGTATTCCGCCTGGTCTCCTTCTTCGTCTCGGCAGACAGGTATGGGAAGGGGAAACTCACGGTCACCTCTCCAAACCCGTTGGAGCTATGGATCGACAATGTGAAAAGGGCAACCAAGACCGCTACAAATGACAGCCTGCACCTGGCCGGGTCGGTGGATGCAGTACTGAACGGTTTCACCAACAACAGCCGGGTAGTGATCAAGCTGCTCACCGCTGCCAATGACAAAACCGATGCAATGGTAAAGATCGAAGTAAAACCCGACGCCGCCGACTCGCTGCTTGTCTATCGTTTCAACCATCTCAACCGCAGACGGATCGACATCAAGGATATTCTCGAAGGAAAGCGGGTGAACAGCTCTTCCATTTCGCCGAGCGGGAGGTTTGTGTTGTTGTCGCTCCGCGAAACATTGCCGGGGGGAGAAAACCGCAGTCATACCGAGATCTACGATACCCGACAAAAACGAATCATCTTCTCTGAGCCATTGAACAGACCGCAGCTGAACTGGATGCCGCAATCGGATCTGCTCTATTATACCGGTGACAGTGAAGAAAGCAGAACCCTCTATACCTTCGACCCGCTTACCGTGACGACTGCGATCATCGCCGAGAATTTGCCCAAAGAGAATTTTCTAATTGCTCCGGACGAACAATCCCTCTTCTTCTCCTCCAAAGAGACTATCACCATCAGTAATCCCGGCGGATTGAAGCGGCTGCTCGGCATCGATGACCGCCAGTCTTCCTATCGCGACCGATACTACCTCTACCGCTATTTCTTCGATACGGGACTCACGCAACAACTCACCTTCGGCAGGCAGACAGCATCGCTCAACGATGTGACCGACGACATGAAATACCTGCTCTTCTCAGTCTCGGATGAAGACCTCTCACAACGTCCCTTTCAGAAAAGCACACTCTTTCTGCTGAACCTGGAGACCATGGAGACCGACACCCTCTGGAAAGATCAACGCTATGCTTACTCGGCACAATTCTCGCCCGACGGCAAACGACTGCTGATCCATGGTGCTCCCGAAGCCTTCAACGGGATCTGCCTGAACATCAAGCCGGGACAGATTGCCAACAGCTACGACACCCAGTCGTTCCTGATGGATATCGAGAGCAAAAACATTCGCCCGGTCACAAAAAATTTTGATCCGGCAATCACTGCACAGGAATGGAATCGCCTGGATAACTATATCTACTACCGGGTGGAGGAAGGCGACCGGGTCAACCTCTACCGCTATTCACCCCAAAAAGCGACCTTCGAGAAACTGCCACTCAGGGAAGATGTGATCCGTTCATTCAGCATTGCCACACATGCACATTGGGCCACCTATACCGGCGTGAGCAGCTCCAACTCTTCTCGGAGCTATCTGCTGAACCTGAAAACACTGGAATCGACCCTGATCAGTGACCCTTACGCCGAAAGGCTCAATCAGCTGCAACTGGGAGAGGTGAAGGACTGGAGCTTCACCAGCTCCTACGGGGATGTGATCGAAGGGCGTTATTACCTGCCGCCCTTCTTTGATCCTAACAAGCGATACCCGCTGATCGTCTATTACTACGGAGGCACCAGTCCCACCACACGGGTATTTGAAAGCACCTACCCCTTGCATGTCTACGCCGCGCAGGATTATGTGGTCTATACACTGCAACCCAGTGGCACCACCGGCTACGGACAGGCTTTCTCGGCCCGTCATGTGAATGCATGGGGCCAGCAGACAGCGGAAGAGATCATTGAAGGAGTGAAAGCTTTTCTGGCAGCGCACCCCTTCGTAGACAGCACAAAAATCGGTAACATCGGAGCATCGTACGGCGGTTTTATGACGCAGTACCTGATCACCCAAACCGATCTCTTCACCGCCTCGGTATCGCATGCCGGCATCAGCAATATCACCAGCTACTGGGGAGAAGGCTACTGGGGTTACTCCTATAGCGCAGGAGCCAGTGCGAACAGCTATCCCTGGAACAACCCGCAACTATATGTGGAGCAGAGCCCGCTGTTCCATGCCGACCGGATCAACACCCCTCTGCTGTTGTTGCACGGCACGGCCGACACCAACGTACCCATCGGGGAGAGCATTCAGATGTATACCGCACTGAAGCTGCTGAACAAGCCGGTAGAATTTATACAGGTGGCAGGTGAGAACCATGCCATTTACGATTATCAGAAGCGAATCGCCTGGAACAACACCATCTATGCATGGTTTACCAAATGGCTGAAGGGAGATGCCCGCTGGTGGAATTCCCTGTACCCGGACAAATAGCATACATTCGGAAGCAAAAGATCAATCAGAAAGAACAAAAGAAATGAAGAATTGGAAGAAAACAGCTGAAGAAGTGATGACGCTTGCACGCGCAACGGGTGATTATCTGACCGGTGAGCAACACTCTCTGAAGAGACAGGAGATCGAGCTCAAAGGCACACGCAATTATGTCACCTATATCGATAAGGAAGCAGAGAAGAGGCTGGTGGAAGGACTCAGGCAGATCCTTCCGCAGGCGGGCTTTCTGACAGAGGAGGAGACCGTGGCGTTTGAACCGCGCGAATATACCTGGATCATCGATCCCCTCGACGGCACCACCAACTATGTGCACGGAGACAGACCCTATTCCGTCAGCATCGCCCTGATGCAAGAAAAGAGGATCGTGCTGGGGGTGGTGTTCGACCCGGTGGCAAAACAGATGTTTGTCGCCACGAAAGAAGGAGATGCTCTACTGAACGGGAATCGACTGCAGGTAAGCACACAGGCAACCCTCAGGAATGCGTACATCGGTTTTGGCATTCCTTACCGTCTTGACAGCAAAGGTGAAGCAATCCTGGGCAATGCGATGAAACAATTCCGCGACTGCAGCTTCCGCATCAAGGGCTCGGCTGCACTGGAGATCTGTTATGTAGCGGCAGGCATCAGCGACGGCTACTTCCATTCAGGCCTGTCGCCCTGGGATGTAGCCGCAGCCTCATTCATCTTGCAGTGTGCCGGCGGCCGGTGCAGCGACTTCAGCGGCGGGCAGGATTATCTTTTCGGAAAAGAGATGGTGGCTTCCAACGGGCCTCTCCATCAGGCAATCATGCAAACCATCATCACTGTTGACTAATGGGCCCTCACGCTATTCTTTTTGCTTTTCTGCTGACGCTGTTTGCGGGACTCTCCACCGGCATCGGAAGCCTGATCGCTTTCCTGGCCAAACGCACCAACACCAATTTTCTGAGTCTGTCCCTCGGCCTCTCTGCCGGTGTAATGATCTACGTCTCCTTTATGGAGATGATGCCGCAGTCCGTAGCATTACTGACGGCCAAATTTGGCGAAAAAACCGGAATGTTGTACCTGATGCTCGGCTTTTTCGGAGGTATCGCCCTGATCGCCCTCATTGACTTTCTGGTGCCGGAATCGAGGAACCCACACGAGATGCACGGCGTGGAGGAGATGAAAACCAACAGCCGCCTGAAACAAACCGGCATCATCACCGCCATCACCATCGCCATCCATAACTTTCCGGAAGGAATCGCCACCTTTATGTCGGCACTGACCACCCTCAAGGTAGCCATCCCCATCACGGTAGCCATCGCCATTCACAATATCCCCGAAGGAATCGCCGTGGCGGTGCCCGTCTATCATGCTACGGGCAACAGGAAGAAAGCCTTCTGGCTCTCCTTTGCATCTGGCCTGGCAGAGCCGCTGGGTGCGCTGATCGCCTTCTGGTTCCTCCTGCCCTTCTGGAGCCCAACACTCAATGCCTTCATACTGGCCGCCGTAGCGGGTATCATGATCTATATCTCGCTCGATGAGCTGTTACCCAGTGCGGAGAAGTACGGCAAACACCATCTCTCCATTATCGGACTGATCACAGGAATGGCCATCATGGCACTGAGCCTTTTTATGTTCGTATAAATCATTCTTTTGTGCAGGTAATCAATTCAAAATCACTCAAATACAACCCATCATGGCAACAGACTTAATACAAATAGGAGAACGGATCAAAGGGCTGAGGGAAGCACTCGACCTCTCCCCCTCGGAAATGGCTCATAAGCTGGAAACAAACACTGATGAATATCTACAGTATGAAACAGGCAAAAAAGATATCTCGCTCTCCTTTCTGCAACGCATCGAAAGGGAATTCAACGTAGATCTGGCCACCCTGATGTTCGGCACGGAACCAAAAATGAACTCCTACTTCATCACCCGCAAAGACAAGGGGATGAGTGTGGAACGTGTCTCTGCGTACAAGTACCAGTCACTCACGGCAGGCTTTACCAACAATGTGGCGGAAGTGTTCGTGGTGACCGTTGAACCCAAACCAATACACACAGAATTCAACCAAAGCATCCATGCAGGCCAGGAATTCAATATGATCCTCGAGGGAAGCATGGCCATCGACATCAACGGCAAGGAGCTGATCCTCAATGAGGGAGACAGCATCTACTTCGATTCCTCCCTGCCACACGGGATGAAGGCACGAAACGACAAGCCGGTGAAATTCCTCGCCGTGATCCTCTATCCCTGAACAAAAGCAAATCATTGACTATAGGTTATCATGATAGAAAAATTTGTAAAGCAAACAACATTCAAATCTCATCAAGATTTTACGGAGAACTATGAAATCATTGTACCCCGGCAATTCAACTTCGCCTACGACGTAGCAGATGAATGGGCCAGGACCCATCCCGATAAGCGGGCACTCTGCTGGACCAACGACAAGGGTGCACACCGCGATCTCACCTTCGGGGAACTGAAAGATCTTTCCGACCGGACAGCCTCCTGGCTCCAGTCGCTGGGCATCGGCAAGGGGAATATGGTAATGCTGATTCTCAAACGAAATATCGAGTTCTGGCAGACCATCCTGGCACTGCATAAGCTCGGGGCTGTAGCCATTCCGGCTACCCACCTGCTTACCGACAAGGATATCGTCTACCGCAACAATGCGGCCGACATCAAGGCGATCATCGCCACGGAGGACGAAACCCTGATCGGCCATGTGAACCAGGCCATGAAACAATCTCCCTCGATACGGCACCGCATCCTGGTAGGAGACAATATCCCCGAAGGGTGGATCGATTTTCACCGCGGGGTGAATGAGGCGGCACCCTTTATCAGGCCGAAACATGTGAACCGTAACGAGGACATCATGCTCCTCTACTTCACCTCCGGCACCACGGGGCAACCCAAAATGGTACTTCACGACTTCACCTACCCGCTCGCGCACATCACCACGGCCAAATACTGGCATCACCTGCATGAGAAGAGCCTCCACCTCACCGTAGCCGAAACCGGATGGGCCAAAGCGGTATGGGGCAAGCTCTACGGCCAGTGGATCATTGGGGCAGCCGTCTTCGTCTACGATTTTGAAGGGCGCTTCCAACCGAAGGATCTGCTCCGTATGATCTCCACCTACCGGGTGACCTCCTTCTGTGCCCCCCCTACCATCTTCCGCTTTCTGATCCGGGAAGATCTGTCGAAATACGACCTCTCCTCCCTGGAGTATTGCACCACCGCCGGCGAACCCCTCAACCCGTCGGTCTATGAGCGGTTCTACCGGCAAACCGGCATCAAAATGATGGAGGCGTTCGGTCAGACCGAAACGGCACCGACCATCATCACCTTCCCCTGGCTGAAGCCCAAGCCGGGATCGATGGGTATGCCCAACCCCCTCTATAAGATGGACCTGATCACCAGCGACGGCCGTTCGGCCGAAGACGGGGAACAGGGTGAGATCGTTTTCCACACCGACAAAAAGCGTCCTCTTGGCCTGTTCATGGGTTATTACCGCGACAAGGCACTGACGGAAAAGGTCTATGCCGACAACCTCTACCATACCGGCGATATGGCATGGCGCGATGAAGACGGCTATTACTGGTTTGTGGGACGTACCGACGATGTGATCAAGAGCTCCGGCTACCGCATCGGCCCCTTCGAGGTGGAGAGCGCCGTGATGACCCACCCTGCCGTGGTGGAGTGTGCCATTACCGGTGTGCCCGATGAAATACGCGGACAGGTGATCAAGGCGACCATTGTGCTGGGGACAGAGTACCGGGAGAAAGCCGGCGAAGAGCTGGCACATGAGATCCAGGAGCATGTGAAACAGGTGACGGCTCCTTACAAATATCCCCGCATCATTGAGTTCGTGAGCGAGCTGCCGAAGACCATCAGCGGAAAGATCCGGCGCGTGGAGATTCGTGAGAAAAGCAAATAAGCTGTTGGCAGTCAGTTGTCAGTTGTCAGCAATCAGCAGACCGCTGACAGCTAATCACAATGAACCGTTGGAGGATTTACTTGTTATTTCAATGTTCAAATTTTAATCAACCAATATAGAATATTCAAAAGTATGAAGAAAGCATATGTTTTTCCCGGTCAGGGAGCCCAGTTTGTGGGCATGGGCAAAGAGTTGTACGAGACCTCTCCTCTTGCAAAAGAGTTGTTTGAAAAAGCAAACGAGATCCTGGGATTCCGCATCACCGACCTGATGTTCGAAGGCACCGACGAGGATCTGCGACAGACAAAGGTGACGCAGCCAGCCATCTTCCTCCATTCGGTGATCCTGGCCAAAACGCTGGGAGAAACATTTCGTCCCGACATGACCGCCGGACACTCACTGGGTGAGTTCTCCGCACTGGTGGCTGCCGGTGCCCTTACCTTTGAAGACGGCCTTAGGCTGGTCTACAAGCGGGCACTCGCCATGCAGAAAGCCTGTGAGGTGAAGCCATCGACCATGGCTGCCGTGCTGGCGCTGCCGGATGAGAAGGTAGAGGAGATCTGCGCTTCCATCGACGAGGTGGTGGTACCTGCCAATTATAACTGTCCGGGACAGATCGTGATCTCCGGCAGCCTGAACGGAGTGGAACAGGCGTGCGAAAAGATGAAAGAAGCGGGTGCCAAGCGTGCCCTGATACTAAAAGTAGGCGGTGCTTTTCACTCACCGCTGATGGAGCCTGCCAGGCTGGAGCTGATGGAAGCGATCGAGGGCACGAAGATCTCGACTCCCGTCTGCCCCGTCTACCAAAATGTATCCACACGGGGGGAGACCCATCCGCGGGTGATCAAAGAGAACCTGATCGCTCAACTCACATCACCGGTGAAGTGGACACAGTCGGTACGCCAGATGATCGCCGACGGTGCCGGGGAGTTTGTGGAGCTAGGTCCGGGAAGCGTGTTACAAGGGCTGATCTCGAAGATCAGCAAAGAGGTAACCGTATCGGGGAAACAGTAACCGGTTCCCCCTCAACGGATCGGAAATTAAGGTTTCTTAGTTTTCAATTCTTGGCGGGATCAAAATATGACGATACATTTGCCCATCACAATTAATACACACGGATATGCAAAAAATTACCCTACTGATCGCTCTGTTCGCCCTGACCATCCTTCCGGGATATACACAGGATGAGGATTTTTTTAAGGCTCCCGATTACCGACAGATCGAGAGGAATGTGAAGGAACCCACTTCCTCCTACTACTATCCGAAACTACTGGAAAAATATCTGAATGGCGCAGCCACAATGACTCCGGAGGAGGGAAGACACCTCTACTTCGGGTATGTCTATCAGCCGGACTACCTGCCTACCGATACCTCAAGCTACAACAAACGGCTAGCGGATGTACTGGACAGTCAATCGTTTTCGACTGACGATTATGCCGCTATTCTCCAATACAGCGAAGCCCTGTTGAAGGAGGATCCGTTCAACCTGCGGGCGCTCAACGCCCGGCTGCTGGTCTATGCCCAGCAAAACGACAGCGAAGCTTACAAGAGAGTAGCCCGCAAAAGACGCATTGTGCAGGATGCCATCATCGGCACGGGTGACGGCATGTCGGAGAAGACTCCCTTTTATGTGATCAAGGTGGCCCATGAATATGACATCCTCCCCTTTCTGGGGTTCTCTTTCGGCGGTGAAGACAAGATTCTCAAAGGAAACAAGGTCAATTTCCTCTCACTGGGACAAAACCGCTTCGGTGTGGAGCGGGTCTATTTCAACATCAAGCCGGTGTTTGAGCATGTGAGCGCACGCGGCGGCGGCAAGCTGTAACCGGTTTCATCACAGACTGTCGGGCGGCGAGATCAGTTGAACCTGCTGATCTCCCTATCGCCGGCTCCTTTGCCCTGATACCTGTTAACTGCCTTGTTAAACGTATACCGCACCGTAAGTTCCAGCGCACGGGTATCCCATTTTGAGAACTGATAGATATCGAGTCGGTCGTAGTAGCCGTAGAAGCCCATCTGCTCACCGTGAAAGAGATCGCGTCCCTTGAGGGTGAGAGAGAGCCGCTCTTCAAAAAACGATTTGGTGAGGCCGGCATTGAGCAGAAACTGATTCGCTGTAGTACGAAAATTTTGGTGGAATCCCTTTCCCTGGTAACGTCCGTCAACCGTAAGCAGCCATCCTTTGGGCAACGAGAAAGAATTGTTAAGCGAGGCGATGGGCATAGGATGGTTCATGCGTACCTGTTCACCGCGTATCTCCATGTCGAGCCATTGGGTATTGAACCCAACGCTGACCTGGGGACTCCATATCCCCACTTTAGGCGAGACGGTGAGAAAGGCAGAGAGGCTTGGCATCTGACTGAGGTTGATATTCGACAGCCGTGTGACTGCCGGGTGCTCTTCCATCTGTTCCGCCCACTGGATGATGAGGTTCTTCTCCTGACTGCAAGAGACCGCCAGCTGCAGAAACCGCCAGGAACCTATGAGCGAGACATCGTGCCGGGTAGCGGGTTTCAGAAAGGGGTTTCCGGTTTGCATGGAGAAACGGTTGACGTAGAATATATTGCTTCCCATTTGCCAATAAGCCGGACGGACAGTTTTTACCGAATAGCTTATTTGTAGCTTCACCCTGCCAAAAGTGTTGCTGCATGTGAATCCGGGAAACCACTGTGTGTAGCTCCTGCTCTGTGTATCGTTTCGCTCCCCGTCATTCAGATAATTCCAGTGCAGATCTTCGTATCGAAGGCCTGCCGTGATCTGCCCGATCGGGGTGGAGCGGCTATACTCGGCAAAGAAGGAGAGGTTTTGGTCATGGATGGCCGTACGGGTTGAGGGAATTATCGGATTACCGGTCTGGTAGTCGTCCTTCCGCCTCGTATGAGTAAATTCGTTTCCCACCGAGAGTGTACCGCCCAGGAGCGGATAAGAGAATAGGGTGCGGGTAGCGATCAGCCGGTTGAGAATCCGGTTGTCGGAGTGGATGAAGCGGTCGTCATACTGTTCACTGCTCTCGGTGATATCAGAACGTGTGGTCTGACTGCTGTGGTACAGATCACCGTTAAAATCGACCTTCAGCCTGCCGAAGGTGCCACAGTAATAACCATTGATCCTGTAGCGGGGGCGAAACTCCTTTTGTTGGTGATCACGACTCACCCACCGGTCGTAAAAAGTGCCGTTGGCATATACATCACTGGCAGTATGGACAATATCCCTATTCACTCCGAGAAAGGTAGTCAGGGTGCACTTCATCCCAACCTGGTGCCTGGGGGAGAACTCGTGGTGGATGCCTGCCACAGCGGTGAAGGGGTTGGAGAGACCCTCCACCCTGAGCTGATTCTCCTGTGTCCAGAGAGTGTCGACGCAGGTAGCCTGCCGTATAACGCTCTTCATCAGATGCACATATCGCTCATACTTGAGGGTACCGAAGAGATCCCAACCGTTGTCGCGGTAGTTGAGGTTGAGCTGCTGCCGCAGGTCGGCATTTTCCATCTGCAGGTAAGTGGAGCGAAAGTCGAAACCGAAGCCGTCACCCAACTTGCGTATAGTGTGAATGCGAATGATCGCCTTCACCGAGGCATCGTAACGAGCCCCTGGGTTGTAGACAATCTCCACCTCCCGGATATCAGATGAGCTGATCCGGTCAAGCTCCGACTCATCGCGCATCTCCCGGTTGTTGATCAATATTTTAGCGGTACCCTTCCCGAATATCTCAAATACCCCGTTATCGCCCGTCACCGCGGGGAGCCGCTTCAGAACATCATTGGCGGTGCCAGCCCTGCTGAGCACAGTGTTTTCCACCGAAGCCACCAGTGCATCATTGCGCACCCGTATCCGGGGAAGATCCCCGGTGACCACCACTTCTCCCAGCACGGTAGATTCGGGAAGCAACGTAATCTGCTGGTCATTCACCGCCTCCACGACCTTTGTTTCATACCCGATCAGGGAGACTTTGAGAAAGACATCGCTGCTGTAGTCAGAGCTGAGCATAAACTGTCCCTTCTGATCGGTAAGGGTTCCCGCAATCAGTGCGGAGTCGGAAACAGTATAGAGCGCTACATTGGCAAACTCAATCGGATGACCGTCAGCATCGGTCACAATGCCGGCAATTTGTGCATGCAGGGGCATCCAAAAAAAAGAAAGAAGGATATGCACGAAACATTTCATATTCGCCCAAATATTCAATTTGGTAATATGACATTCTTTATCTTCGTTTGGTTACAAAAAAATCCGCCCGGAATCCGGCTCTCCGAAGAGCGGATCCGCAGCGGATCATTTCACGCTAAAAAAAGGTGTGCCCTATTGCTCACCCATCAGGATGTGCATGATTTCACAGGCCGACTTGGTCACCGAGCTGCCGGGGCCGAAGATGGCAGCCACACCAGCCTTGTAGAGGAAGTCATAGTCCTGTGCGGGAATCACCCCACCGGCAATCACTACGATATCGGGCCGTCCGAGCCGTTGCAGCTCCTCTATCACCTGCGGCACGAGCGTCTTATGACCAGCCGCAAGGGAAGACACCCCCAGCACATGTACATCATTTTCCACCGCCTGGCGGGCTGCCTCGGCGGGAGTCTGGAAAAGAGGGCCCATATCCACGTCGAAGCCACAGTCGGCATAACCGGTGGCCACCACCTTGGCGCCGCGGTCGTGTCCGTCCTGGCCCATCTTGGCCACCATGATTCTGGGTCTACGCCCTTCCTTGCGGGCGAACTGGTCGGTCAGCGCACGCGCCTGTTCGAGCGTGGCATCTGCTTTTGATTCTGATGAATACACTCCTGCGATTGTTCTGATTACGGCGTTATACCTTCCTACTATTTTCTCACATGCATCGGAGATCTCACCCAATGTGGCACGCACGCGTGCCGCCTCAACGGAGAGCTCCAGCAGGTTGCCCTCACCGCTCTCCACACAGCGGGTGATGGCATCGAGCGCTTGTTGTACCGCAGCGTTGTCGCGACCTGCCCGGAGGCTGTTGAGCCGTTCCACCTGCTGCTTGCGTACTTCGGTGTTGTCGATATCCAGGATATCGATCGGGTCCTCCTTGTCGAGGCGATAACGGTTCACCCCGATGATGGTCTGCACGCCAGAGTCGATACGAGCCTGCGTGCGGGCAGAAGCCTCCTCGATACGCATCTTGGGAATGCCGGTCTCGATCGCCTTGGCCATACCGCCCAGCTTTTCGATCTCCTGGATATGCTCCCAAGCCTTGTCTACCAGCTCCTGGGTGAGTGATTCCACATAATAGGAGCCGGCCCAGGGATCCACCTGACGGGTGATCAGTGTCTCCTCCTGGATATAGATCTGCGTATTGCGGGCAATGCGTGCCGAGAAGTCGGTCGGCAGTGCAATCGCCTCATCCAGCGCGTTGGTATGGAGCGACTGCGTATGTCCCAGTGCGGCAGCCATCGCCTCCACGCAGGTACGCCCCACGTTGTTAAACGGATCCTGCTCGGTAAGCGACCAACCGGAGGTCTGCGAGTGAGTACGCAGAGCCATCGACTTGGGGTTCTTCGCCCCAAAGCTCTTGACGATCTTAGCCCAGAGCAGACGTGCTGCCCGCATCTTGGCGATCTCCATGAAATGGTTCATGCCGATGGCCCAAAAGAAGGAGAGGCGGGGTGCAAAGGCATCCACGTCGATACCGGCATTGATTCCGGCGCGCAAGTATTCAATCCCGTCAGCCAGGGTGTAAGCCAACTCAATGTCGGCAGTAGCCCCAGCCTCCTGCATATGATAGCCGGAGATAGAGATGGAGTTAAACTTGGGCATCTTCTGCGAAGTAAACTCGAAGATGTCGGCAATGATCTTCATCGAGAACTTCGGCGGATAGATGTAGGTGTTGCGCACCATAAACTCCTTGAGGATGTCGTTCTGGATGGTACCTGCCATCTCTTCGAGCTTTGCTCCCTGCTCCTGTGCCGCCACGATATAAAATGCCAGGATAGGCAGTACGGCGCCATTCATGGTCATCGATACCGACATCTTGTTGAGGGGAATCCCGTCGAAGAGAACCTTCATGTCCTCCACCGAACAGATGGAGACCCCGGCTTTTCCTACGTCACCCACCACCCGTTCGTTGTCGGCGTCATAGCCACGGTGCGTGGGCAGGTCGAAGGCTACCGAGAGTCCTTTCTGGCCCGATGCCAGGTTGCGGCGATAGAAGGCGTTCGACTCTTCGGCGGTGGAGAAGCCGGCATACTGACGAATGGTCCATGGACGCATCACATACATGGTGGAATAGGGCCCACGCAGATAGGGAGCGATGCCGGCAGCATAGTTGAGATGCTCCATGCCTTCGAGGTCCTCCTTCGTATAGACCGGCTTTACGGGAATCTGTTCGGGTGTCAGCCAGTCGGCTTTGATCTCATTCTTCCCGGCCCATTCCTTTACGTCGACGGCCGTAAAGCCGTCCGACTGAATATCAATATCTTTAAAATTTGGTTTCATAAACTGTATCGTTGTCTGTTCTGATTTACAAAAGTTTCTCATTAAACATCTTCAATGTCTCCAGCACATTGCTGCGCACATGGATAAAATATTCAATGCCATGAGCTTTCAGGTCATCCATACAGGCGGGAGCACCTGCCACCACGAACAGTTCTCGGCCGTCTCTGAGCAAATCAAACGCCTCCGGTGCAACAGTCACATACTCCTCATCGCTGGAGCAGAGCACCACCACATCGGCGTTTTGTTCGCGGGCTGCCTGCACCCCTTCGGCCACACTGGTAAAACCGAGGTTGTTGATCAGCTCATAACCGGCACAGGCGAAGAAGTTGGCGGAAAACTGTGAGCGAGCCAGTCGCATGGCCAGGTTGCCGATGGTGAGCATAAACACCCTCGGCGTTTTACCGCTCCGTTCGGTGGCCAGACGCAGCTCGTTGAAGGGGTCAGCCAACCGGCGGGTGTTGAGTTTTTTCAGCGGGCTTGTTCCTTCATCGGCTCCACAGCCGTATTCCTCACCGCGGACCTCCATTATTTTGGCAGACATCGTCTCACCGAAGTTGGGATACTGGTTGGTGCCAACCAGAATCTCCTTACGGTTGGCAACCGCATGCAACCGGGCGTCGGCCGACGCATTAACGGCATCCTGCACGCTCCCCGTCTTGAGCGCAGCGTAGAAGCCTTCTTCTTCGGTTTCGAGGAACAACTTCCAAGCCTGCTCTGCTAGCGAGGAGGTGAGCGTCTCAATGTAATAGGAGCCGGATGAAGGATCCGTCACCTTGTCGAAATGCGACTCCTCCTTGAGCAGCAACTGCTGGTTCACGGCGATGCGCTCGGCAAAGGCAGTGGGTGTCTCGAACGCTTCGTCGAAAGGACGTACCGTGATTGAATCAACCGCACCGATGATGGCCGACATGGTCTCTGTCTGTGTACGCAGCAAGTTCACGTAAGGGTCGTAAAGCGACTGGTTGAAACGTGAAGTGGTGGCATGTATATTCATCTTGGCGGCACATCGACAGGTGCCGTCCTCCGCTTTGTTGTCGCAGTCATGGGTACAGGGTGGTCTGTAGGCATTCACGATCTCAGCCCACAGCCAGCGTGCGGCACGGAATTTGGCGATCTCCATAAAGTAATTCGATCCGACGCCCAGCTCAAACTTGATCTTCTTGGCGGCCAGAGAAAGGTCTATTCCTTTTTCGACCAGCTTCGAGAGCACCTGGTTGCCGTAAGAGAGGCTGTAGCCCAGCTCCTGATAGGCAAAGGCACCGGCGTTGTTCAGCTGGTCACCGGTGACAGTGATGGCCCGATAACAAGGCAGCGCTGCAGTGATCTGCACCATCTCCACCGCCAGTTCCGCCCAGTCAGGTTCGTCCACACCCAGCTTCTGGATCTTTCTGAAGGGATCAAACTCAATAGCACCCAAGCACTCCATCACATTCACATTCTGCGCCGTCACATAGTCGACCACCAGCCTGGCAAGCTTACGGATGTGGAAAATGCAGGTGTTGAAGTTCAACTCCACCTTGTCGGGGGCGATGCCGTTGAGCAACATCGCGATGTTGTCCGCGGTAAGCTCCTCATCAGGCAGATAAAATCCCAAAGAGGTAATCCCTCTGTTCAGCAGCGCCACAGCTTTTTGATTGGCTTCGGCAAAATCATTCACGTCAATATCCTGACGGACATACCATACATTCTCCTTCCTCGTACTACGCAGGTAGGGGAACTGACCCGGCAGATTTTCCAGCGCAGGCATTCCTTCTACATCCTCCGCACGATAAAAAGGATTCACATGAAACCCTTCATTGGTTCTCCACACCAGTCTTTTCCGAAAATCGGCACCTTTCAGGTCTTTGGTGACAACATTCAGCCACTCTTCGGTGGTAACCGGGGGAAAATCCGTGAAAAGTTTTTCTCTCTGTTTGCTCATACTGTACTACTTATTATTATTTTGAGGTTTTTTCATCGGCTCTCTTGCTATCCCTTCAACAACATCCCATTCATCAAAGAATCAGGTAACAAAAATAAAATAATTTGTCTTCTTTTAAAAGCAATCGGACGCTTTATTGCACCTATATCAGCTTCTCTCGCTCCCCTGCATGATTCAGGTCAACCGGCAATGCCGCACTCTACTCCGTCACAGCTCTCACATGGAGATCAGCCCGTTTCTGATACAGTAAAATGTCAGTCCGGAGACAGTTTTGATCCCCGTCTTGGCAATGATATTTTTGCGGTGGGTAAGCACCGTATTGTGACTAATATAGAGCTCCTCGGCAATCTCCTTGTTGGTGTATCCCTGAACGATCAGGCGCAGGACCTCGGTCTCACGGTTGGTCAATGCCCGGTCGGCATCATGCTCACGGGAATGGTGGTAATCAACGGAAATAGATTGATGCAACTGCCGGATGTCCGTATGATCCAGCTCACTTAGCATGGGGCGGAACACCTTGTTTCGCAGCCGGTTATGTGCTGCTAAATCTTTCTCAAAGGAGTGTACCGCGAAGATCACGGCATAGGCAAGATTCTGATTATACTCCTGAGAGAGATGCTTGATCAGGATATTCTTCAGGTCATACAACAGGTCATCGGGCAAGTCATCCTCATCCTCATCCACCATCCGCTGCAGATAACCGGTCATCCGCTCCTTGAACTTGAGGAAGAGCATGCGCAGCATGCCCAGCTCTTTGTTTTCTGGTCCGCTCAAGGCAATGAAAGCGTTGAGATGCTTCTCAATATTAGGTATCAGCACATGGATATAATTATCCATCGTATGGTGAAAATAGTCGGCGATCAGCTCTGTGTCGAACAAGGAAAGAGCGATGTCGGGCACAAACGATTCATCAAGATAGACATTGAGTACGGTCAGGATGAAATCGGGGTTCAGGTCATGAGCCTCACACAGTTCGAGCACACTCTGATCGCCCACACCGAGACGGATCCCGAAACGATTGAGGACTGGGATCAGCTCATTGTGCTCTGCCAGCACGTCGGCCATTACGCTATGTGGATTCAGCCGTTTCACCTGTTTGTTCTTTTCCGTTCATCCGTATGCCTGGAATCGAACCGTAAAATTAACGAAATTCTTTCTCTCCGCCAAACAGATTCGACCAAATCCCTTCGTTTGCAGGATCATTCCTTTTTCCCGGGATCATCGCCAAGATGGATGGTATGCATTTGCCGGAGGATCTGGGCTTGCCGTTTTTTGATATAGGGCCCAGGCTGACGGGAACTGTACAATATAGGATTGGGCAACGTGGCCGCAATGAGGGCCGACTGCTGTGGCGTGAGTTTTCCGGCCGTGGTGTTGAAGTGGTTTTGTGCCACCGCCTCTGCGCCAAAGATTCTGTTGCCGGTCTCCATGATATTCAGGTATACCTCCAGGATCCGTTCTTTGGACCAGCACAATTCGATGAGCAGGGTAAACCACGCTTCCAGTCCTTTTCGGAACCAGGAGGAGCGGGGCCAGAGAAACAGGTTCTTGGCAGTCTGCTGCGAGATGGTACTGGCGCCACGTGCTTTCTTTCGGGTTTTGTTTTCCTGGAGAGCTTTGCCTATCTCTATCCTGTCGAACCCGCGATGGCTGTAAAACCGCTGATCTTCCGATGCGATCACGGCCCGTTTCAGGTGATCCGATATCTCATCATAGGGCACCCATTCATAAGCGATCTTGGGTGATTCGCCGCGGCTGAGTGATTCAACCGACCGGATGGCCATCAAAGGTGTGGCAATGACCGGAAGGAACTTAAAGAGGAGCACCCCTCCGATCGAGAGGATCATAAACCATAGCACCAGTCTTCCCGATAAGCGGATCAGTTTTTTCATCATTCTTCGTTTGTTGCGTTACGGCTGCAAAATTAATAAAAAAGAGGAGATTATTTTCTGGAGATCAGATAGACCCCTCCGGCCGTTTCTTCAATGTAGTAACCGTCCTTCATGTTCAGGGTCCACCCTTCACCGGTCACACGATTGCCGTCGATCTCCAGCGGACGAGATACAATCACCCACCGCCAATCGGACCGCATCAATGCCCCTCCCTTATCGACGTGAAGCACTCCCCAGCGGTCACTGATCTGAAGAGAGAGATAAACGGTTCCCTCATCCTCATCAAGAGGAAACACCCCATCGAGATCATACGACAGATCCATCTCTTCCAGCCGTATCTCCAGATGCGGTTCATTCAGGAACTTCTCCCGGTAGATATCCTGGCGGGCATTGTTGGAAAGCTCCCTCTTGAGCTCTTCATCGGCAATCTTTCGGCCATTGTACTCTTCGGCCACCTGTTTCACATAACTCTGCAGGAGGATGCGTTTATCCATATGGAAAGCTTCGACAAAGAATTCGGTCAGATCGGTATCACTGTCCACCCTCTTATTCCATTGATTCTCTTTCTGGTAAAGGAAGAAGCCATAGACCGGAATCGTCTCATAGGCAAATGTCCGCACAAAAGAGCGATTTTTTCCAAAGGCCTGCAGCCGGGCCATGAGATAGTCTCTCCACTGCCATTTATCACGGCCGCTCATCATCTGTCCGGTGTAGGTAGCCAGCCCTTCCAGCAGCTCGAGTTGATTCTCGGCTGTTTCCGATCCGCGATAGAGCTGATGGCGGTACTTGCGGAAGAGAAGTGCATTTTGCAGATGCTCCACAGACCGGGTATACCTGCCGGCACTCAATGCCTGATACAACGCCTCCAGCTCCAACCGGAGATAAATCCGTCCCTCCCTTCGATCCAGGTGACTGTTCTCTTCGCGCTGAAAATGAAAACCGAGTGACGACTGGGCACAGTGAAACAGCTCATGGGTTATGAGCTCTACGCGGTCAAATCGGTTATGCGGCAGCGGCAATGTGATCATCGCCCACTGAAGACCGCCCCACTCCACATTGGTATTGGAAACCGGGATTTCCTCCGGCAGGAGTCCCTTGTAGAGACCCTCCGAAGGTATCAGAGAGTGCTTCCTGTCCCGTACATTGGCAAACAGTTCCCGAGTATCGGAATCCACCAGCATAATAGGGCCGTAGAGATCCTTGTTCCAAAGAGAGAAACAGGCACGGGTGGCCTCTTGTGTCTGTGCAAAATACAACAAGATGCTGTCCGCAGGAAGCTGCGGATACTGAGCGCTGACAGCTTGTACACATATGCTCATCAGCCATATGCCAATGAGGTTTTTCATGCTGTTGTATTCATCGCCGGGATCTGTTCCTGACAAAAATACACTATTTTCTGCAGCATTGGTACAACAGGTGCGTTTTTTGTCTCATATTCTGTTGCGGGACTTGTCGATGCGCAGCAAAATAAAGAGCAGGATGGTGAAGCCCCACAGCGAAGAGCCGCCATAGCTGAAGAAAGGCAGAGGGATGCCGATCACCGGCATGATGCCGATGACCATCCCAATGTTGATCACCAGGTGAAACAGGAAGATGCTCGTCACCGCATATCCGTATACCCGTCCGAAGAGGGTGGTTTGTCGTTCGGCCAGATGCAATAGTCGCAGGATAAACACGACAAACAAAATTAAGATGGTAGCCGAGCCCACGAAACCATGCTCCTCACCAATGGTGCAGAAGATGAAGTCGGTGTCCTGTTCCGGCACATATTTCAGCTTTGTCTGGGTACCGTTGAGAAACCCTTTTCCGGTCACGCCACCCGATCCGATGGCGATCTTCGACTGTCCCACATGGTAACCGGCACCGCTCAGATCCTGCTCCATCCCCAGGGTCACCTTGATCCGCATCTGCTGATGGGGCTGCAGAACATCATAGAACACATATTCAACCGATTCGAGGAAAAGAAAAGAGGTTACCAGAAACAGCAGAATGTACAAAAAACTCTTCCGTCGGAACCGGAAAAAAAGAAAAAGCAGGTAGAGAGCGGTTGCCGACAGTGCGACGAGGGCAATGGCCCCCCAGTCAATCTCAACCCAGAGCGAAACGATATAAGCAGCCATAAATATGGCTGCAGCAAGGAGAAGCGTAATGACAAAGGGCTCTTTTTTCTTAAGATAGCTCCGGATCAGGAAAGCGGTAAAGAGAATAATCAACAGCACGGCCATGAACTCCCCTTCCGAGATGATGCCAATCTGTCGGTCGGAGAACTTGATGCCCAGCACAAAATAGATGATGGCGGCAATCCCCATAAAAAGGAAACCACCCGGCAACCCTTCGCGGTAGAGCACCAGAATGAGGCTGAGATAGACCAGCGCCGTGCCGGTTTCACTTTGCGCAATCACCAGGAACACGGGCAACAAAATAATGGATGAAACCAGCACTAAGTTCGTCCTATCCATCAGCCGAAAACCGTAGGAGTTAAATACCTTCGCCAGGGCAAGGGCAATGACGAACTTCATAAACTCGGCAGGCTGCAGCCGTACCGGCCCGATGATCAGCCATGAACGGGAACCGTTGATCTCTTTGGCGACCAGCAGCGTGATGACCAACAGGGCGATCCCCGCCATGTAAAAGAGGAAAGCATAGGTCTCGTAGAACCGTACATCAATCTTGATCAGGGCGAAAGCCAGAAGCAGCGAGCTACCGATCCAGATAAGCTGCATGCCGGCTCTGCCGGAGAGGTCGAACAGACCGGTAACATGCTCCAGATCGAAGCTGGCAGCATAGATATTGAGCCATCCGAGCACAACAAAAAGAAGGTAAAAACCGGTTGTCACCCGGTCGATCTTTCCCGTCTCCACCCACTCTTTACTTCCCTGATAGATCATTGCGTCTGTTCTCCTTTGTTGGGTTCGTTCTTCCTGACCGGCAGGTTACGCGTATAGACATAAGGGAGAATCTCGCGGTTGATCACGGAGGTCTCCAGCCACTGATCATTTTCAGGAATCTCACCCCTGAAAAACTGCTGCATCATGAGCCGGGCAATAGGTACGGCATTGGTTGCACCGAAACGCCCCCCCTCCACCACCACGGCAATCGCCACCTGCGGATCATCTTTGGGAGCGAACCCCATAAAAAGAGAGTGGTCGTCGCCATGCGGGTTCTCTGCCGTCCCTGTTTTGCCGCATACATCGAGAAAAGGAGCCAGATTGATGCCGCGACAGGTTCCAAAGGTCACCGCATCGGCCATTCCGTTGACGGTCAGCTCTAAATATTCTCTGTTGATGCCCGACTCATGTCTGATAGTAAAAGTCTTTTCCAGAGCGGATCCCTTTATCTCCTTCACCACATGGGGAGTGAAATAATATCCTCTGTTGGCGATCAGAGCCGCCAGGTTCGCGATTTGCAGGGGCGTTGCCAGGATCTCCCCCTGCCCGATAGCTATGGAGATGATGTTGTGTGCATTCCACCGGTCGGTCTTGAACACATTGGAATAAAACTTGCTGTTGGGAATAAAGCCTCTTTTTTCCGAAGGAAGGTCCACCCCCAACGGGTAGCCAAAGCCCATCTTCACCATATGATCCTTCCACACGTCAAACGCTGCTCCCGTACTGGGATATTTGCTCCGGTTGCTGAGCATTCCGTTCAGCCCATAACAGAAGAATGAATTACAAGAGGTGGTCAGTGCATACTGAATAGCCAGCGGAGAGGCATGAGCATGACAGGCGGGATGTCCTCCCAGGGGAGGGTACCCGCCGAAACAGGGGTATCTGCTGTCGGGGGTGATGATTCCTTCCTGCAGAAAAATCAATCCCTGTGCCGGTTTGAAGGTCGATCCGGGAGGATATGTACCGGCAATCGCCCTATTGATCAATGGCTTATACGGATTACTCTCGAGCAACCGGTAATTGGCACCGAAGGCCCTACCCGTGAGCAGAGCGGGGTCATAGGTGGGTGCGGAAACCATGCACAGGATCTCGCCCGTTTTAGGTTCAATCATGACGATACTGCCCACCTTGTTTCGCATCAGCTGCTCCCCGTAGGCCTGTAACACCATATCGATGCTTAACGTCAGATCCTTTCCCGATACCGGTGCCTTGTCGTGCCGTCCCTCCTCATAGCGGCCCTGTAACCTGCCGTGGGCATCACGCAGGAGTATCTCCACCCCCTTCTCACCCCGCAGATCCTCTTCATGCGACAGTTCTATTCCCGATTTGCCCACATAATCACCCCGCACATAATAAGGGTCGGCAGCCATCTTGTTTTTATCTACCTCGGCCACATAGCCGAGGATCAGTCCCATGCCGGGATAGTTGTACTGTCTCTCTGTACGGCTCTGGATATAGATTCCCGGAAATTTATAGAGCTTTTCCTGTAACAAGCCATACTCCCTCACATTGAGTTGTGAGAGGAATAACTGAGGGGTATAGGAGGAATAGCCGGGGTTCTTGTGCCGATCCCGCATATCGGCATCAAGCTGACGAAACCGCTCTCGGTCAATGTTCAGCGTATGACAAAAGTCGAGCGTATCGAACTGATCCATCTCCCTGACCACCATCATCACATCGTAAGTCGGCTGGTTGTATACCAGGAGGGTTCCTCTCCTGTCATATATGGCACCCCTGGCAGGGTAAAGCGATCGGCGCAGGAAAGCGTTGCTGTCAGCATACTCACGGTACTGCGGGCTCAATATCTGGAGATGAAAAAGCTGTACCAGATAGATCAGAACGATGATCACCGTTGCGGCGGCAATCACCTTTTTTCTTTTGGCCAGGGAATTACGACTGTTCACCGCTCTTTCTCCTATAGATTAAACTGTCTATGGCGATGATGAGCAGGATGGAACTCACCGCTGAGGTGATGATTCGCAGGAGGGTGTTGACCAGGTTGAACAGTGTAAACGATTCAATGAAGTACAACAGGGTGAGATGCAGAAAAACCGTAAACAGGGTGAATCTGACAAAAGGGGCTGCGGCTGTATTCATTCCCGGAACAAAATCTTCATACTCCTCCTTTTCAAAGAAGAGTCCCATGAGCGGCTTCCTGAACATTGCCACCAGCGTGATTGCAGCTGCATTCATGCCGGGAGTGTTCAGAAAGATGTCAATGATCAATCCCATGAGGAACGCGGAGATGATCACAAAAAAAGGGTTTCTGCCCACAGGCAGTTTCAGAAGGAAGTAACCATACAGCACGGGCGTAGCCAGGCCGAAGAGACTGATCCGGCTCAACAACAACACCTGCAACAAAATCAGCAGTACAAACAGCAAAACCTCATAGAGGGAACTTACCTTCATTGTTGGAACATTTCTTCGAGTGCTTTCTGCTCTTCATAAAACCGGTCATCAATCACCAGCACATCCTGCAGCGTATAAAAATCTGTTGCCAGCTCCACGTTGAAGGTGTTGAAATTATCATCCTTCGACCGGCCAATGGAACTCACACAGCCGATGATGAGATTCCTGGGGAAGATGCGGGAGAAGCTGGTCAACACGGTATCTCCCTTACGGAACATCTCATGCCTGGGCAGCTCCTGTATCTGCGCCTCACGAATGTTCCTGCCGTCCCACGACAGGGAACCGTAATTCTCAGAATGTTTCAGCCTGGCGCTCAACCGGAACTTGGAATGGATCACGGGGATCACCACTGCAAAATTGGCAGAGACGTTCGCCACGACCCCAACGACCCCCCGCTGTGAGATCACTCCCATATCGGGTTTGATCCCCTGATTACGCCCTTTGTTGATCGTGATGAAATTGTTTACACCCGAGAAGCTCAGGTTGACGACCTCCGCAGGGATAAAACCGAACTGTACATGATTGGCTGAATCCGGCATAAAAGCGTTGATTCCAATCATCTCGTCAGTATGCAAGCTGTCGATTTGAGCTATTCCTGCATGCAACTCCTTCTCCAATTGCGCGTTCCGCGCCATCAGCTCCTGGTTGTTTTTTTTCAGCAGGAAGAAGGATGAGACATTACCGGAAACGGTATAGAGCCATCCTGTCACATGATTGGCCGAAGTGAGATAGACACTTCGCTGATAGGCATTCTGTGCAAAAACGAGATAGAAACTGAATGCAACCAGGAGGATTGCAACCAGCCAGTGACTGTTTCGTATGATGAAGTTGAACAGATTACGCATGCAATCCCATTTCAAATATCCCGATCAGGCACAACCGCCGGCAGCCATCACCGCCGGCAACATCCTTATCGCATCAAAAAGCTGAATTTATCAATATTCCTCAGAGCAATACTGGTCCCTCTGGCCACCATATGCAGCGGGTCATCGACTACACTAAACGGGATCCCGATCTTCTCGGTCAGACGCTTGTCAAGACCTCTGAGCAGTGCTCCTCCGCCGGTCAGATAGATGCCGTTGCGCACAATGTCGGCATAGAGCTCGGGGGGAGTCTGCTCCAGGGCGCTCAGGACAGCAGAATCGACCTTCGACACCGATTTTTCCATGCAATGAGCGATCTCCTGATAAGAGACGGGCACATCCATGGGAAGAGAGGTCATGCGGTTGGGACCGTGCACGACAAAATCCTCCGGAGGATTATCCAGTTCGGTCAGCACCGAACCCACGTTGATCTTGATCTGTTCAGCGGTACGGTCCCCCACCTTAATATTGTGCTGGCGCCCCATGTAATCCTGGATATCCTCGGTGAAATCATCACCCGCAATCTTGATCGATTTGTTAGAGACGATGCCTCCCAGCGAGATCACCGCAATCTCGGTGGTTCCCCCGCCTATATCCACGATCATGTTTCCCTCGGGTGCCTCCACATCGAGACCGATACCCAGTGCGGCAGCCATGGGTTCAAAGATCATATATACATCGCGTCCGCCGGCATGTTCCGAAGAGTCACGCACGGCACGGATCTCCACTTCTGTACTTCCTGAGGGGATGCAGATCACCACGCGCAACGACGGAGAGAAGAATCCCCCTTTATTCTTATTGGCCATCTTAATCATCCCTCTGATCATCTGTTCAGCGGCATTAAAATCGGCGATCACCCCATCTCTCAGCGGTCTCACCGTACGTATATTCTCGTGGGTTTTCCCGTGCATCTGCATTGCTTTCTCCCCCAGTGCGATCATCTTGTCGGTTTTGCGATCCAATGCCACGATGGAAGGTTCATCCAGAAGGATCTTTCCGGCATTGTTCACAATCACTGAATTGGCTGTTCCAAGATCCATTGCCAGCTCCTGCGTAAATGAAAATAAGCCCATAGTTTTTAAGTTATCAGCGGTCAGCTTTTTGTGTTTAGTGTTTGAAATGTCTCACACCGGTAGTCACCATGGCGACACCGTTCAGGTTGCAGGAAGCCACCGACTCAGCATCCCGGATCGATCCTCCCGGCTGTATCACCGCGGTGATCCCTGCCTTGTGGGCGATCTCCACCGAATCGGGAAAAGGGAAGAAGGCATCGCTGGCCATCACTGCACCCCGCAGATCGAATTGAAACTGTCCGGCTTTCTCAATCGCCTGCTTCAATGCGTCCACCCTCGAAGTCTGTCCCGTGCCGCTGGCAATAAGCTGTTTGTTTTTAGCCAGGACAATTGCGTTTGATTTGGTGTGCTTCACCAATATGTTGGCAAAGAGCAGATCTTCCGTCTCTGTGGCGGTGGGTGCCTTTTCGGTTACAACATGCAGTTCGTCAACATTCTGCACGCTCACGTTCCTGTCCTGTACCAGCATGCCATTCAGTACCGAGCGATATTGCAATGGTTGCAGCGCATGCTCCGTCGATTTCAGTACCAAAATTATACGATTTTTCTTTTGAAACAAAATATCCAGGGCCTCTTTATCGTACGCCGGAGCAATGATCACTTCAAAGAAGATGGAATGGATGGCTTCAGCAGCTGCCCGATCAACCCTCCTGTTGGTCACCACGATCCCGCCGAACGCCGATACCGGGTCGGCTGCCAGCGCTGCCTCCCATGCCTCTTTCACTGTCGGGCGGCAAGCCATCCCACAAGCATTGTTGTGTTTGAGAATAGCGAGTGCCGTCTCGTCGAAATCGGCGATCAGCGAGATGGCCGCATCGATATCGAGCAGATTATTGTAAGAGATTTCTTTACCGTGCAGTTGCTCGAAAATCTGCCCGAAATCGCCATAAAAGAGACATTTCTGATGCGGGTTCTCTCCGTAGCGAAGTTGCTTCCCCTGGTCGTGGGCTACCCGCAAAGCAGTTGCACTGTCGCCGTCGAAATAATGGAAGATGGCAGTGTCATAGCCGGAAGAAACCTTAAAAGCCTCTTTGGCAAACCAGCGCCGCTCCTGCTCATCAGTTTCTCCCTGTTTTTCTTTTAACAGCTTGTATAGAGGCTTGTACTGATCCCTGGAAGCGACAATCAGCACATTCTGATAGTTCTTAGCCGCCCCACGGATCAATGAGATTCCGCCGATATCGATCTTTTCTATGATCTCCTCTTCGCTGCTCCCTGCAGCCACTGTCTGCTCAAAGGGATACAGATCCACGATCACCAGATCAATGGAAGGGATATCATATGCTTTCACCTGTTTTTTATCCGCCTCATTTTCCCGCCGGTAAAGGATCCCTCCAAAGATCTTGGGATGCAGTGTCTTTACCCGTCCGCCCAGAATAGAGGGATAACCGCTCACCTCTTCCACGGCCTCGCATTCGTAGCCCTGTGACTCAATGAATTCGCGGGTACCGCCTGTTGAAATGAATTTCACCCGAAGATTGTTTAATTCCTGAAGAATCTCCTCTAATCCGTCTTTATGATATACAGATATGAGGGCCGTTTGAATTTTTTGTGACATCGTCTGTCTTTTTGACACGTTAATTTTTTAAAGGAGTACAAAGGTATAAAATCTATTGATCATTTTCGATCATTGCCTCATTTGTTTTGTCCAAAAAAGGGAATGTCACCGCCGGTGACACTCCCCCCTCACGATAGCCTGTGTCAACAGGCAGAGAACGCTTTATTTCACTTCCCATCCGAGGGCACTGGCCCCCAGAACGGCGGCATCGCTCTCCTTCAGTTCGGAGAACATCAGTTTCACCTTGTTCTTGTAGATGTTGAGCAGGTTCTTCTCCATGCTCTCCCGTATCGGGTTCATGATCATATCGCCTGCCTTGGAGAGTCCCCCGAACAGGATGATCGCTTCGGGACTGGAAAAAGCCACGAAATCGGCAAACGCTTCCCCCAGCATCTCTCCCGTGAAACGGAAGATCTCCTTCGCCATCTCATCACCGGTCATGGCTGCATCAAACACATCTTTGGAAGTGATGTCATCCATGGGGATATTGCGCAGCCGTGTCTGGGCGTCGGGCCTCAGCTCCAGGTATTCACGTGCCGTGCGGGCCACACCCGTTGCGGAGGAATATGCCTCGAGGCACCCCGTCCTGCCGCAACCGCAGAGACGCCCGTTGTGACGGCGCATGATCACATGTCCCAACTCACCGGCAAAACCGTCATGACCGTAGACCAGCTGTCCGTTTACCACGATGCCGCTGCCTACCCCTGTGCCGAGGGTGATCACAATAAAATCCTTCATCCCACGGGCAGCTCCGTAAGTCATCTCACCGATAGCAGCCGCATTGGCATCGTTGGTGAGTGCCACCGGTATGCCCACCCGGTCTTCAAGCATCTGGGCAAAAGGGATGACCCCTTTCCAGTTCAGGTTGGGTGCAAACTCAATGCTGCCGGTAAAATAGTTCCCGTTGGGTGTGCCGGCACCGATTCCCTTGATCTGAGCTTTTGTAGTGGTCTGCTCGATCAGGTCGTTGATCAACTCAGTCAGTTCATCCAGATAATCCTCCACCTTGGCATGCTTTGCTGTTTTGATGCTGCCGCTGATCAAGATCTGTCCTCTCTTGTCTACAATGCCGACCACGCTGTTCGTACCGCCGACATCAATACCTATTACATAGGGTTTCTCCATGATTTGTTTT
>JAQVWR010000063.1 GCA_028709605.1 Proteiniphilum sp. | reverse complement strand
AAAAAATCAGACAACGGGTAATCCCATGCCGGTGATTTTACGATACAAATCGAGCGCATAGACATCGGTCATTCCCGATACAAAATCAATCAATGACTGCAACTTTCCGTAAAGAGCAGGCGCATTGGTCTCATACTGTTCGGGGATCCTGTTCAACAGCAGACTGGAATAAGCGTGCTCCGGTTTTCGGATGGCATCGGTGAACACTTCCAGCAGGAAACCGATGATCCGATAGCCGGCCAGCTCAATATCGAGCACATCTTTGGAGCGGTAGATATTCCGTACCGCATACTCTGAGCAGGCACCGTATGCCGCCATGGCTCCCGGTGACAAATGCCGGATCAGGGATCCGGTGAAGGTGCCGGAGAGAATCTTTTCTTCATTGGCCATAAAGATGGAGGTGCACTCTTCCACCAGCAGTCCGATCACCGACGTACGCAGATAGGCGATCTGTTCATTGAGATCACTCACCAGCGAGAGGTTCTGTTCGCGACGCTTTCTGCGTTCTCCCTCGAAGAAACCCAAAAACAGCTCCATCGTCTTTTCGGAGGTGATCAGGTGCAATTTGTGGGCATCTTCAATATCCATCACCTGGTAGCAGATATCATCGGCCGCCTCTACCAGATAGACCAGCGGATAACGGGCAAAGCGCAGCGGCTGGTCGCTGAGGCGTGTGATCCCCAGATCGTCGGCGATCAACCGGTAATCCTCCTCTTCGGAAGCAAAGAACCCGAACTTATTTTTCCCGTCGCTCAACTCCGACGAATAGGGATATTTCACGATCGAGGCAAGCGTGGAATAGGTCATGGCAAAGCCACCCTTTCGGCGTCCCCTGAACTGATGCATCAGCAGGCGGATGGCGTTGGCATTTCCCTCGAAGGAGGTGAAATCGGCCCACCGCCCTCCTTCCGCCTCAACCTCTGCCTGCAGACAGGCACCCTTTCCTTCCGAGAAAAAGGTAGAGATCGCCTTCTCGCCCGAATGTCCGAAAGGAGGATTGCCCAGGTCGTGGGCCAGACAAGCGGCTGAGACGATCGCTCCGATCTCCTCAAAATGGGCTATCGATGCCGGATGCCTGCTGCGCAGCTGACGGGCCACACTCTCCCCCAGCGAGCGTCCCACGCTGGCCACCTCCAGGCTGTGTGTCAGCCGGTTATGAACAAACACGCTTCCGGGAAGCGGGAAGACCTGCGTCTTGTTCTGGAGACGGCGGAAAGGAGAAGAGAAGATCAGCCGGTCATAATCGCGCTGATACTCTGTCCGTTCATGACTGCGCCCATCCGCATAATGTTCCATGCCGAACCTTTTGGCCGATAACAATCGTTCCCAGTTCATTTTTCTGTTGTTCTTGGTGTACAAAGGTAACACAATCTTTTAAAAAATGATGCTGCAGGGAATACCCTCCTGTGGCAGTCCGGAAGGAGCGGAACCACTTTTTACATAAGATTGCCCGCAAAATGATGCAAAATCTCCACAATTAAGCGTAAATTTGTATCAAAATTATTGAAAGGTTTATCAATGACAGACATCATCAAGCATGAGTGCGGGATCGCTGTAATTCGCCTGCTCAAGCCCCTCGATTATTACTACAATAAATACGGAACCTGGCAGTACGGTCTCGACAAGCTCTACCTGTTGATGGAGAAACAACACAACCGCGGACAGGAAGGTGCCGGACTGGGAGCCGTAAAGTTGGAAGCCTCCCCCGGCAATGAGTTCATCTTCAGGGAAAGAGCGATCGGATCGGGCGCCATCTCCGAGATCTTCACCCGGGTGCATGATTCGTTTCAGCGGTTCTCCCCGGAACAACTGGAAGACATCGGGTTTGTGAAGCGATCGGTACCGTTCGCCTCAGAACTGTTTATCGGACATCTCCGCTACAGCACCACCGGCAAGAGCGGTCTGACCTATGTCCATCCGCTGTTGCGCAGGAACAACTGGGCATCGAGAAGCCTGGCCCTCGCGGGCAACTTCAACATGACCAATGTGGACGAAATGTTCCGGCAGCTGATCGAGGAGGGACAACATCCGCGCGATTATGCCGATACGTTTGTCATGCTCGAATCGATCGGCCACTATCTCGACAGGGAGGTACAATACCAGTACGACCATCTGCAGCGAAACGGGCTAAGTGGCCAGCAGATCAGTCACCAGATTGAAGATAAGCTCGACATCCCTTTTCTGCTGAAACGAGCCTCCCGGATCTGGGACGGCGGTTATGCCCTCTGCGGACTGATCGGCAGCGGCGATGCTTTCGCCCTGCGGGATCCCTGGGGTATCCGTACCGCATTTTATTACCATGACGACGAGGTGGCGGTGGTGGCCTCCGAGCGCCCAGTGATCCAGACCGCCTTCAACCTGAAGAAGGAAGAGGTACGTGAACTGCAGCCGGGAGAAGCGTTTGTGGTGAAACGCAATGGCTCCATCAGCCTGCACCAGATCCAGGAGAAGAAGGAGAAGATCACCCCCTGTTCGTTTGAGCGGATCTACTTCTCCCGCGGGTCGGACTATGATATCTACCGCGAGCGTAAGAAGCTGGGCGAGCTGCTGGTGCCGAAGATTATTGAAGCCATCGAAGACGACTTCGACAACACCGTCTTCTCTTTTATCCCCAACACGGCGGAGGTGGCCTACTACGGTATGCAGCAGGGATTGGAAGATCATTTCAACCACAAGAAAGCGCAGATCATCCTGGAACGGGGCAGCTCGCTCAGCAAAGAGGAGGTAGACAGCATCCTCTCCAAACGGGTTCGTGCGGAGAAGGTAGCCATCAAGGACATCAAGCTGCGCACCTTCATTACCCAGGGAAAGACACGCAACGACCTGGCGGCACACGTCTATGATGTGACCTACGGATCATTGCGCAGGGGCCTGGACAATCTGGTGATCATCGACGACAGCATCGTCAGGGGAACCACTTTGAAACAGAGTATCATCAAGATACTGGACCGTCTCGACCCGAAAAAGATCATCATCGTCTCCTCCTCACCGCAGATACGCTATCCGGACTGTTACGGCATCGACATGTCGCGCATGAGCGAGTTTATTGCCTTCAAAGCAGCCATTGCACTGCTCAAAGAGCGGGGAATGCAATACCTCATCGATGAGGTGTACCACAAGTCGCTGGCACAGAGCCGCAAGCCAAAGGAGGAGATCGTGAATTACGTGAAGGAGATCTATACTCCCTTCACCGATGAAGAGATCTCCGACAGAATTGCCGCCATGCTCACTTCGCCCGACATCAAAGCGAAAGTACAGATCGTCTTCCAGCGCATTGAAGACCTGCACAAGGCCTGTCCCGATAACAGCGGCGACTGGTACTTCTCCGGCGACTATCCCACTCCGGGAGGCAACCGACTGGTGAACAATGCGTTCATCAACTACATCGAAGGTTCCGAGCAAGTACCCCAGCAGCTGACCATTGACTTTAACAAGGAGTTGCATGATTGAACGCATCATCATTCTGGAGAATGTGGATCCGGTGGTTTTCTTCGGCATCAACAACAGCAACATACAGCTGCTGAAGACCCTCTACCCAAAGCTGCGCATCGTAGCCCGCGGCAACGTGATCAAGGTGATCGGCGACGAGGAGGAGCTGGCAGCATTTGAGGAGAAGATCCATGAGCTGGAGAAGTTCAGCATCGAGATGAACATCCTCCGGGAAGAGGATATTCTTGACATGGTGAAAGGGAAAGCACCGGTGATCGTGAATGCCGACAACCTGATCATTCACGGCCTGAACGGCAAACCCATTCTGGCACGCACCGCCAATCAGAAGAAACTGATGGAAGCGTTTCAGGAGAACGACATGCTCTTCGCCATCGGGCCGGCCGGTTCCGGGAAAACCTACACCGCCATCGCACTGGCTGTGCGGGCGTTAAAGACCAAACAGGTGCGAAAGATCATCCTGAGCCGTCCCGCCGTTGAAGCAGGCGAGAAGCTGGGGTTCCTGCCGGGAGACATGAAAGAGAAGATTGACCCTTACCTGCAGCCGCTCTATGATGCACTGGAGGACATGATCCCTCCTCTGAAGCTGAAAGAATATATCGAGACCAAGATCATCCAGATCGCGCCGCTCGCCTTTATGCGGGGGCGGACGCTCAACGATGCGGTGATCATCCTCGATGAAGCGCAGAACACCACCCGCCCGCAGATCAAGATGTTCCTCACACGGCTCGGCATCAACGGGAAGATGATCATCACCGGTGATATCACCCAGATCGACCTGCCTCACTCGCAGCAGTCGGGTCTGATTCACTCCATGAAGGTGTTGGGACACATCAGGGGCATCGCCACGGTGGAGTTCAATAAAAAAGACATCGTCCGCCACAAGCTGGTGCAGAAGATCGTGGAAGCTTATGAGGGTGAAGAACGAGAGTCTCAAAATAATGACACCTGATAAACATCCAATTCACAAATCAACCATTATGGATACGCTTACAAGAACAGATTACCAATTTCCGGGACAGACCGGGGTCTACCACGGAAAAGTGCGCGATGTGTACAGCATCGGCAAGGACAGACTGGTGATGATCGCCACCGACCGGATCTCGGCATTCGATGTGGTGCTCCCCAAAGGGATCCCCTACAAGGGACAGGTACTGAACCAGATCGCCTCAAAGTTCCTCGATGCTACCGCCGATATCGTACCCAACTGGAAACAAGCCTCCCCCGACCCGATGGTCACCGTGGGGGTTCGCTGCGAACCCTATAAGGTGGAGATGGTGATCCGCGGCTATATCACCGGCAGCGCCTGGCGCGAATACCGGAAAGGAACGCGTACGCTGTGCGGCATCCCCCTTCCTGAGGGATTGCGGGAGAACCAGCGGTTCGAGACCCCGCTGATCACTCCCACCACCAAGGCGAATGAGGGCCACGACGAGAACATCTCGAAGGAGGAAATCATCGCGCAGGGGCTGGTGAGTCGCGAGGAATACGAACAGCTGGAGCAGTACACCTACGCCCTGTTCAAACGGGGTACCGAGATGGCTGCCGAGAAGGGGCTGATCCTGGTGGACACCAAGTATGAGTTCGGCAAGAAGAACGGGAAGATCTACCTGATCGACGAGATCCACACCCCCGACTCATCGCGTTACTTCTACAGCGAAGGCTATGAGGAGCGATTAGAGAAAGGTGAAGAACAGAAACAGCTCTCAAAGGAGTTTGTTAGGAAATGGCTGATGGACCACGGATTCCAGGGACAGGCGGGGCAGCCGGTACCCAAGATGACCGCTACCTACTGCAAAAGCGTGTCGGAACGGTATATCGAACTGTATGAAAAGATTGTAGGGGAGAAATTTGTGAAGGCGGATGCTGCCGATCTGGCAGCCCGCATCGAGCAAAACATCACGGAATATCTTCAGCAATGAGCTACAAGGTAGAAAAAGTCAATCCCTATAACGGGGAGGAGCGGAAAAAGGAACAGGTGAAAAAGATGTTCAATGAGATCGCGGCCAAGTACGACCGACTGAACGGGGCCCTCTCTCTGGGCATCGACGGCTACTGGCGCAGCGACGCCATCAGGGAGCTGCGCCGCTACCGGCCGCGACAGATCCTCGATATTGCGACCGGCACCGGCGATTTTGCGCTGCTGGCGGAGAAGATCCTCCATCCGGAGAAGATCACTGCCGTAGATATCTCGGAAGGGATGATGGCGGTAGGCAAAGAGAAAGTGGCGGCGAGAGGGCTGGATCACATCATCTCCTTTGAGTACCAGGACTGTGCGGCGCTCTCCTTTTCCGACAATTGTTTTGATGCCGTCACCATCTCTTTCGGGGTACGCAACTTCGAGGATATCGACCAGAGCTTCCGAGAGGTGCTGCGTGTGCTCAAGCCGGGAGGTGTCTTCCTCTTCCTGGAGCTGACCACCCCTGAAAAGAGTCCGATAAAAGAGCTATACACCACCTACACCCAATATGTAATGCCGCTCTTATCCGATCTGTTTCATACGGAACGACGAGCGTATGAGTACTTGCCGGAGTCGATTGCCGCCTTCCCGCAGGGTAGGGAGATGATGCTGGTGCTGAAAAAGTACGGCTTCCGGAACATCCGCCTGAGACGATACACCCTGGGAATAGCCACCCTCTATATGGCAGAGAAATAACTTTATGGACATCTATGGGCTGATCGGTTTTCCGCTGAAGCACTCTTTCTCCGCCCGTTTTTTCACGGAGAAGTTTGCCCGGGAAGGGATAGAGGCGGAGTATCTCAATTTCGAGATAGAAGATATCACGGAATTGAAGAAGGTAATCCTGTTTCATCCTTCGCTTAGGGGATTGAATGTGACCATCCCCTATAAGGAGCAGGTGATCCCCTTTCTCGATGCGCTCGCTCCGGAAGCGGAACGGATCGGTGCCGTGAACGTGATCCGGGTAGAACGCACGCCGGGAGAGATGCGCCCCTATCGTCTCACCGGCTACAACACCGATTGCATCGGATTCAGGGAGTCACTCCGCCCCCTGCTCAACAGGAAGATCCATACAAACGCCCTGATCCTGGGCACCGGAGGCGCTTCCAAGGCGGTGGCCCAGGCACTGACGGAGATGCAGATTGCATGGAGAGCTGTCTCCCGCACCGCCGCTGAAGGGAGATACAGCTACGATGAGCTGACTCCCGAAATCATCTCAGCCCACAAACTGATCGTGAATGCCTCGCCGGTGGGCACCTTCCCTGATACCAACCGTTGCCCGGCGATTCCCTACGCAACCCTCACGCCCGAGCACCTGCTCTACGACCTGGTATACAACCCCGAAG
Source organism: Proteiniphilum sp. (assembly GCA_028709605.1). Taxonomy (GTDB): domain Bacteria; phylum Bacteroidota; class Bacteroidia; order Bacteroidales; family Dysgonomonadaceae; genus Proteiniphilum. The sequence continues at coordinate 3,717 of JAQVWR010000063.1, read as the reverse complement.
AGACCCTCTTCCTGAAAAAAGGGAAGGAAGCCGGAGCTGCCATCTGCAACGGGAAAGAGATGCTGCAGCTGCAGGCACGGGCGGCCTGGGAGATCTGGCAAACGCAGGGATAGGCCTGGTACACACAGGGACAGACAAAACCGACTGCTACGCCACCGGGAAGTCCGTTTCCGGTCAAAAAAACGTCCGCCCTCTCAGATATCACATTGAGAGGGCGGCTCATCCCTGTTACGCATGAAGAGTGTCTTAACGTAGAATATATATAGTGGTGCGATGGTGTAGTCAGTTTCTTTCCATAACAGGGTAGTTCATTTCATATCCATCCCTGCAGCCTACGGCTGTTGTTCCAGTAGCTTCACCGGTTCTTCTTTTTTTACCGGATCCTTTTTTACCTCTTTGCCTTCTGCATCGAGCAAAACCATCTTCACCGACTGATCCTGTTTGCTGATCAGGATCACCTTCGTCAGCTGTTTCTCCGCATGGTGCTGCAATGACTTCAGCTCATAATCGGCCAGCAATGCCTTTACCGAAGCCTGCACGGCCGGATTCAGCTCTTCCAGCTTCACCTCTGCAAAACCGTCGTCATCCTGTGCTACGGCTTCCTGTTGGATCTGGTTGCCTGCCTGCAGCGTCTGCATATGTGTCATCGCGGTCATACCGGCGACGAGTGCAAATGATAGAATCACTTTTTTCATAACGAATCATTTTTTACATTAAACATTGAATTTTTTTAATCCTGGTGATTGTACTCACATCAATCCTCCTGTAGCATTTATGATACAAAATCCGCGCCGGGAAACAGGCTCTTTCGTCAAAATCGCCCTATCCGACTGGTTATCTGATCGATATACCCATATAAGCAGGCATTTTTCATCCGTGCCGCCACAGGAAAGCTGCGGAAACTGTAGAAGCCTTCCACAAGCTGTTGTGGAATTTCCTCAACCGGAACAGGTTGTATCTTTCACAGCTCCTCATCCCCAATTAAAATAATTGGCGTATATTTGGACGCATCAAGGCAACTCATCACCCAAAAAGGCAGACTATGGGATCGAACAGCTCACCGGAACATCGTATCAGAATCAAAGTAGGCCTGATCCTGCTGGTAGTGACCCTCTACTTTGCCGGGCTATTTGTCTACTCCGGCCGGGTGAGGGAAGAGATCAGGCAACAGCAGCAGGAGATGGAGCAATCACGGGAGCTGGTTTCGCTCAACAACCGGCTGATCCTCTCGGTACAACATGCGCAGGATATGCTGAACCGCTACCTGCTCTCTCCCCATAAAAAATGGCATCAGGAGTATGACTCCCTTTCGACTGCAATCGAACGACAAATGCTGGCGGTAAAGAAGCTCTCAGCTGACGCGAAAAGTGATCTGCTGCTCGAAGATGTGGACTCCCTGCTGCAGAAGAAGCGGCAGATTGGGGAGCGGCTGGCCCTGTTGATCCGCTCGCAAAATCCGCTCTCATCACTCGACCGTAAGATTGAGACCTACGAAGAGATGGTCAGGGATACGGTGGTGGTGACTACCAGTCAAGATACGGTGCGGACACGGGAGAGCCGAAAGAAGAATTTCTGGGGACGGCTGAAGAACCTGTTCGATCCGGAACATGCCCCCGACACTACAGTCACCATCGCTCATGTCCAACAGGAGGCCTGGTCCGCCTCCCGCCTCGACACCGTGATCTACAGCGACCTGAAGGAGATCACCCGGGAGGCATCCCAGACCTACTCCTCCCAAATGGCCGGCATCGAGCAGCAGGTGAGCGGCCTGATCTTCGCCGAGCAGAACATCTCGCTGCGCATCTCGCAGCTGATCACCCAGTACTACCATGAAGCGATGAAGAAATCGAAGGAAGGTGCCGACAGGAGCGAGGCTCTCACCCGGCGCATCTTCACCTTTGCCCTCACCGTAGGGATACTTTCGATCCTGTTGATCCTGTTCATTGTGCTGCTGATTGCGGACGACCTGAACAAGGGGCAGAAGGCCAGAAGAGACCTGATCAGGGAGCAACAGCGAAGCGAGCAGTTGATTGAGAGCCGCCACAAGCTGTTGCTCTCGGTATCGCACGACATCAAAACTCCCCTCAGTTCGATGATGGGCTATATCGAGATGTGGGAGAATGATGAGATGAAGGAGGAAAGAAAACAGGAGCTGCGTTCCGCCAGGAGCTCTGCCAGGCATATCCTCAGCATGCTGGCCAACCTGCTGGAGTTCTCCCGTCTGGAGCGCAACAGGGGGAGCCTGCGCAACGGCAGGTTTGAGATGAATGAGCTGATGCAGGATATCCTCGGCATGTTCCGTCCCCTGTCGGAAGAAAAAGGGTTGCAGTTGCTGTGTGAAAATCATCTTCCCCGCCCATTTGTCACCGAGAGCGACCAGACCCTGCTCAGGCAGATCCTGGTGAATGTGATCTCAAACGGGGTGAAGTACACCCGTGAGGGAAGCGTGACCATCGCTCTTCGTTACGGGGAGCAGTTGATCATCACCGTCACCGATACCGGCACAGGAATCAGTGAGCAGGATCAGAAAGAGATCTTCAAGCCCTTCTCCCGGGTGGGAGATCCATCGAAGACGGAGGGCAGCGGGTTCGGGTTGTATGTCACCCAAGGACTGACGAAGGCATTGAAGGGAGAGATCATGCTCTCCTCGGAAAAAGGAAAGGGTACCCGTGTGGAGATCAGGCTTCCTCTCTCCCGCATTGAAGGGATCAATGAAGCTCCCGTTACGGACTCCGTCAATCCCGGAGGAGCGACTGCTGAGAAGATCCTGATTTTCGAGGATGATCCCTCGCTGGGGCATATGCTCAGGGAGTATCTCACGCGCCAGGGGTGCAAGGTGAAGCTGTGCGGCGATGCGCGGGATGTGAAAGGATTCGTGCGGCTGGTCTCCTCGTTCGACCTGGTGATCAGCGACCTACAGATGAGAGAGGTGTCCGGCACCGGGATTCTCCGGGCGATACGGGAGAGGGATCCCCTCATCCCGGTGTGGCTGATGACCGCCCACGACGATTACACTCCGGAGAGAGCCGCAGCAGAGGGTTTCGCCGGGCTGCTGCCCAAACCTGTACACCTGGACAAACTGCGTGCCTTGCTCACCGGCCGTCCCGGTGAAGAGAGACCTGTTCCGGCTGCGGAAGATCCCTTTCCCGGGCTGACGGCGCTCTTCGGCGATGACCGGGGAGCAATCCGGGAGATACTGGCGGAGTTTGTGGAATCGTCGGACAAGGATATGGAGAAGCTCTCGGAGCTGATCGACGGGCATTGCTTCCGTGAGGCACAACAGCTCTGTCACCGCATCCATCCTTTCTACTGCCAGCTCGGTGCGAAAGAACTCACCGAAACCCTGCGCAGGATGGACAGTCTGCGGGGGAAAGAAGAGGATGCATGGCCAAAATGGAAGGAGGAGCTACGCGAGACCGTTCAGCAGGTGAGATTATTTACTGCAGCCATCCGGCACGATCACCTATAGATCGATACCGTATTGGTGCATTTTGTTGTAGAGTGTCTTCCGGTCCACCTGAAGTAACCGAGCTGCCTTGGTTTTGTTTCCGCCCGTCATCTCGAGGGCGCGGCGAATCTTTTCTTTCTCATTACCGGGATCGCGGGCCAGCGACATCTCCTGCTGCCGTGATCCCGCACTTCCCTGCCTTTCCGGCAACCTGTTTTCGGGCAGGTAGGGCAGCGTCGCCGGGGTGATCTCTCCGTCACGGCAGAAGA
>JAQVWR010000062.1:7551-10499 GCA_028709605.1 Proteiniphilum sp. | reverse complement strand
AACATTTTCTCATGGCGATCATCGCAATAGGTTCGAGCATGCTCTCCCTTGCCGCTCAGGAGGCTGATTCGCTCGGCCATTACCTGGAAATAGCCGCAAAGAACAACCCGGGACTGAATGCAGACTTCCTAACGTACAAGGCTTCGCTGGAAAAGGTACCGCAAGCAGGAGCTTGGCCCACCCCCCAGTTGGATATTGGTTTTTTCCTTCAACCGATGGAACTTGTTGGAGGAGAGCAGATTGCAGAATTTACGCTCATGCAGATGTTCCCATGGTTTGGTACAAAAAAGGCAACACAGACCGAGGCTACCCACATGGCTAAAATGGCGTACGAAAAATTCAGGGAGACAAGAGACAACCTCTACCTGGAGGTGTATGCCCAATGGTATCTTCTTTCCACCCTGGAGGAACAACTCAATAACAACCGGGAAAATCTGCAACTGCTGAAACAACTCGAAGAATTGGCCATGCGCAAAGTTTCTTCACCATTCAGCGGTTCTTCTTCAGGTTATAATCTGCCTGCTCCCGCACCGGCAACAAAGAGAACCGTTTCCTCCCAGGCAGGCGGAAGTATGACAGGTATGGGTTCCATGGAAGATGCTGCCGCTTCTTCTGAAACTTCATCCTCCTCTGGTATGTCCGGCATGGGCAATTTAGATGGAATGTCTTCTGGAATGAGTAAGACGACTCCTGGCATGTCCGACGTACTACGGATACAACTGGAAATGGTTGAAATCGAGAACAACATCGAAAGCATACGTTCAGAGATTGCAGCCGAAAAAGCCAAATTCAACACCTTGCTGAACCGTCCGCTCAATATGAAAGTAACCCTGCCCGACTCCATCACAAAGGTACCTTTTCTATTCGACGAAGGGGTATCCATAAGGGAAATTGAAAAACAAAATCCGATGCTTGGCATGCTGGAAGAAGAAGAACTGGCTTACAGGGCCAAGGGGGAGATGGATAAAAAAATGAGTTATCCCATGTTTGGAATCGGACTCCAATACATGCTGATCGGAAAAAGCAAGGTAGCACCGATGGATGCAGGAATGCAACCCGAAATGAGTGGGATGGACATGGTCATGCCCATGGTTTCCATCAGCCTTCCCCTATACCGGAATAAATACAAGGCGCAACAGCGGGAGAACCGCTTTATGTGGCAATCTACCCGGGAGAAGTACAACAACACGCTGAATCTACTTCAATCCGAGTTGTTCAAGCAGAAACAACAACTCGACAATGCGGAGCGGAAGATTGTGCTCTACCAAAAGCAGGTACAACTGGCTCGCACAGCCTACCAACTGGCGGTACAGGAGTTTGTATCGGCTAAAAGCGATCTCACCAACGTGATTCAGGTACAACGGCAACTGCTCGCATACCAGTTGCGGCAAGCCGAAGCCATCGCCGAATATAACATGAAGGTGGCCTCTATCCAAAAACTGCGTTCTTTCAATGGTTCAAACAATTAAAACAGCCTTATCATGATGGATAAAAATGTAATAAAAGAGATTCGTAATCATCCTTATTTCAAGTATGGACTAATTCTGCTTGCCGGCATCTTTCTTGGCTGGCTACTATTCTCCGGCGGAAACCGGGAGCAATCATCAACGCAAATAGCTTCTGCAGAAGAATCCCATAATCATGATCACGACACTGAATCAACCGTATGGACTTGCTCCATGCACCCCCAGATCAGGATGGAAGAACCTGGTGACTGCCCCCTTTGTGGTATGGATTTGATTCCACTTCATACCAACGGATCGGGCGATGCATCCGTCGATCCGGAAGCTATTCAGCTTTCGGCTGAGGCGGTTGCTCTTGCTCAGGTGCAAACGACTGTGGTGAACCGACAAAATCCGGTGAAGGAGGTACAACTTTACGGCACCATTCAGGTGGACGAACGTCTCTCTCAATCGCAGACCGCTCACGTAAGCGGTCGCATCGAAAAATTGTTTGTCACTTTTACTGGTGAAAGTGTGCGTCGGGGACAACCCATCGCCACCATCTATTCCCCCGAGTTATTGAACGCGCAGCAGGAACTCATTGAAGCTGTCAAGATGAAAGACTTGCAGCCAGCTCTTTTGCAAGCAGTGAGAGAGAAGCTTCGTTTGTGGATGCTAACCAATGAACAGATCGCACGCATCGAACAGTCGGGTGAGGTATCTCCACAGATCGATGTAGCTGCCACCACAAGCGGTATTGTGATTTCTAAAAATGTAAACCAGGGCGATTATGTGAACACCGGTAGCATCTTGTTTGATGTTGCCAACTTATCACAGGTATGGGCCGTGTTCGATGCTTACGAGTCCGACCTTCCTTTTCTGAAGGTGGGTGACCGGCTGGAATACACCCTTCAATCGCTCCCAGGCAAAACATTTTCGGGGACGATATCCTTTATCAATCCCATTCTGGATCCTTCCACACGGACTGCCAAAGTACGCGTAGCGACAGCTAATCCAGGTATGGAACTGAAACCGGAGATGTACGCCAATGCCCTCATCCATGCACCACTTAAACAATACAACAATGAGGTTGTTATTCCTAAGTCGGCCATCCTATGGACCGGTAAGCGTTCTATCGTTTATGTGAAACAACCTGACACCGAAACACCCGCCTTCCTGCTTCGGGAAATTGAACTGGGCCCGTCGCTGGGAGAAACATATGTGGTATTGTCCGGACTCAACGACGGAGATGAAATCGTGACCAACGGTGCGTTCACCATCGATGCCAGTGCACAGTTGGCAGGGAAACGCAGCATGATGAACAACGAAGAGGGCGGGGATCATGTGATGCTAACCGTACAAGGTTTGTGCGAGATGTGCAAGGATCGCATTGAGAAAGCAGCAAAATCGGTTAGTGGTGTCACTTCTGCAAGCTGGGATATCAAGACAAAACAGTTGCATCTTAATTTCGATCCGGTAAAGACATCGGCTGATGCCGTTGCCAAA
>JAQVWR010000062.1:0-7451 GCA_028709605.1 Proteiniphilum sp. | reverse complement strand
CATGAAGAACATGCCATGTTGAATGTAAAAGGCAGCTGTGAAATGTGTAAAGACCGCATTGAAAAAGCGGCAAAGGAAGTGGAAGGGGTTTCTTTTGCGAGCTGGGAGATAGAGAAAGAAGTATTGCATTTAAATTACGATCCCAAAAAGACATCGGTCGATGACGTAGCGAAGAACGTAGCCAAAGCTGGTCACGATACAGACAAATACAAAGCGGACAAGGCAACATATGATGCCTTGCCCGCTTGTTGTAAATACAGGAGTTAAATAAAGAAGATTTATAGAGACATTATTCTGGCCAGCCCACCGTCTGTGTCAGCAAAACTTCCTGACTGGGTTTCAGTTTCAGCAGTTTGCTTAACGCCTCTTTGTTGAACAAACCGCGGACAACCGAACCCAGTCCTTCGGAAGCACAATAGAGATTCGCAAGCAGAAAAGAGAGTCTGAATCCATAGATTATTGGAGCATAATCTACAATCACCTCAATATCCCATTTTATTTTCGATCAGCTGAATCAGGATATGGATCACCTTAATATGTATCTCCTGTATTCGGTCAGAAAAGGGAGTCTCAGGACTCGCAATCGTAACATCCGAGACCTGCTTAAGTAGGTTATCCCCTTCTCTTGTCAGGGCCACCACCTTCATCCCCATCAATTTCGCTTTTGAGGCACATCGCACCACGTTCTCCGAATTACCGCTGGTACTGATCGCCAAGAGGACGTCGTTTCTGTTCCCGATCGCTTCCACATAGCGAGAGAAGGTATCTTCAAAAGAAAAATCGTTCCCCACGCAGGTGAGATAAGCCGGATCATTCATCGCAATGGCCGCCAAGGGTTTTCTGTTTAAGCGATAGCGGCCGGTTAGTTCTTCCGCGAAGTGAGTGGCATCACACAGTGAGCCTCCGTTGCCGCAGGATAGAATCTTGTTGCCTTTTAAAAGGCACCCAGACATCAGCGAAGCAGCCTGCTCAATACGTTCAGCATTATCAGAATTGTTAATAAACTCCTGTAATGTATTCAAAGCTTCTAATAAACTTCTATTTATAATCTCATTCATATTCAATAATCCATGAAACCTAGACAATTATACCATTTCAACTACTCCAAACCGACATAACTGATTACCAATGAACTTTTAGCCTCTTTCAATTTCAATTGGAAACCCTCTTTCAACACTTCACCCGTCTTGATAAAGGTCTCGCCGCTATCGCGGTCGGTCAGTTTGTAAGTCACCTTAGGATTGACTGCCGACAATTGTACAGTAATCGTTTCATCCCGACATAATTCTCTTCTGAAAGCCACTATTACTCCTGTGTCATCTGCAGGCCGGTAGAGTTGGTAGGCCAGCCAGATATCATCGGTGGTCATATCTTCGTTGAAGACTAACGGATAATAATCCTCATAATAGTAGGGGCGTAGATCCATAAACTCTTTGAAACAACGCTGCATTTCTGTAAATGAGGAGGACGGATCCGTGATCTTCCAGTTGAAGATGACCGAAGTACCCAAGCTGGAGCGAAAAGTAAACTTGTCACTTTTTTGTACGCCTGTACCGGTCAACGGAAGGAAAAAATTCAGTCCGTAGGTGTGCGTCTGGTAACCAATTGGTTCTCCGTAATTATAATCTGTCCTCCACATAGGAGCGCTTCTTTTCATGGTTTCAAAGTCGAGGCGTCTGCCCCCGCTGGCGCAGTTGTCGATGATTGCCTCAGGGAATCGCTGTAGCAGATAATCCCAGAAGGCATAGAGACCTTCAATATGCCGTATCTCCCGGATTCCCGTTCTGCCTGGCGCATCGTTTTCTTTCCAGAAGTTGTCGATCCGCATGTTGAAATCCTGGCGATAATGATCGATCCCGTTCTCTTCCATGAAGTCACCAATATAGTTACAGAACCATTGTAACGCCTCTTTGTTTCCCAGGTCGAACAGATAGGAATCGGTCCCTTCCGCATCGAGCATCCACTCTTTCCGTTCTCTGCCCCATTTCGACTCTTTGATCACCCTTTCCGGTTCGAACCAGACCATGAACTTGGCGCCAGCCTCATGTATCGCATCAGCTATCGGTCTCAGCCCTCCGGGAAACCGATCCTGATCCACCTCCCAGTTTCCCACAGTGTTGGCCCAGTTTTTGTGGTTCTCCACCTCATTGGCATGGATATACCAGCCCGCATCGAGCCAGAACACCTCTGGCACTAGGTTGAACCGTTTGTATCGGTTGATCATGGCAATGGCATAATCAGTGGTGAGGCAGGTATATTCGTTGCAAGGAGCAGGATCACCATAGTTGAAGCTGGTAGAGACCGGGTAGACAGCTGGTTTGCCGTTTATTTTCGGCGCCTGCTGTTCGATCATGAACCGCCGGAAGGTGTTGTGTCCAGTCATCCTGTCTCCCCCCCTCCAGAACAAAAGACAGATGCTCGGTGTGCGGATTGTTTCTCGGGCGAGCAGGTAGGTATCCAGATCTTTCATCCCCGCCTGAAGCGACAAGCCGTTCTGTTCATTCTTCTCGAATCCAGCATACCAAGTTCCAGTCCATCCAACGGCCACCATAGCTCCCTGACCCGTTGTCGATTCGATGTTGAAGAAGGGAAAAGCGTGATCCGATGAGCGACCATTCACGGGAGAGAACTCAAAGGGTTCACCGGCCTTCAACAGCTGTTTGCGCGGATTGAAATCGCTCCGCGAAGCAGAGCTTCCGTTGGCATAGTGTAACAACAGATCGTTATCGCCACCATAGCGCCATTCCATATCCATCACCTTCACCTCCGTCACCGATGGCGAATTGGCCTCCGACCTGTTGGTGAAGTGAAGGACCCACTCCACCGCCTCGTATGCCGGATAATACTTCAGGTCGCAGGTCACGTTCAGCCCGGTTTTCCGATCCTGCCAGCTGTAGATGTTGTTCACCACACCCTGCGCGTTCGGACTCCCTTTTTGGGCGGAGAACTGCCATTTGCCGATAAAATCGGACGAATGCCCTCCGTTGTAGCGGAACGAGAAGGGAGGAGTAGTTCCTTTTCTGAATTGCTGATCCACCCAATCACCTACCTTCACATTTTTATTCCCGAAACGGGAAAGCGACTGTCCATAGGCCGGAAAAGCCATACACACCAAACACAGAATTATCCAGGAAGCAATATACTTTTTCATATACGCAAATATCTATTTTACAATTGAATATTTTAATAACAATGAGCCTCTTGGCTCCTCAATCATCAAATCAAAACCTTCGTTCAATTCTTTGCTACTCTTTAAGCATTTAAACGACTCGTCATCCATACTGGTAATCAAATAGTTCTCATCCTTTTTCAAGCCACCCAACTGAACCGTCAATCGATCATCAGGTGATTTCTCACGTCTGAAAGCTACAATGATTCCGCTCTCATCAGTAGGTCTGTGCAATTGATATGCAATCCAGATGTTGTCTCGTGTCAAATCTTCAATTCCGACAAGCGGATAATAGTCCTCGTAGTAATAAGGTCTTACCGAAGCATATTCTTTCAAGCAATTCTGCATGTCGATATATGAGACACTTTTGTCTGTTATCTTCCAGTTATAAATCAATGCACTGCTCATACTCGAACGAAATGAATAACGGTCTGTTTGCAATATGCCTGTACCATGCAATGGAAGAAAGAAATTGAGTCCATATGTATGTCCCTGGTATCCATCCGGATCATCATAGTGATAATAGTCACTTCTCCACAGAGGAGCACTTCTCGGAATGGTCTCCATATCCAGACGTCGTCCTCCGCTTGCACAATTATCTATCAGCAAATTAGGGAATTCTGTCAATAAATCATCCCAAAAGGCGTATAATCCTTCAATATGACGAACCTCTTTCATTCCTATTCGTCCCGGTTCATCGTTTGCCTCCCAATAAACATCCGGCCGCATGTTAAAATCTTGACGATAGTAATCGATACCGTTTTCCCGAATCAGATTGATGATCTTCTGGGTCATCCATTTTCTTGCGTCCCTGTTTCCTAGATCAAAAAGTAACCAATCACCATCTCCGTGTCGTAGCATCCATTCCGGGTGTTCTCTGGCCCATTGTGTTCCTTCAATCACTCTCTCCGGTTCAAACCATACCATAAATTTTGCTCCAACTTTATGTGCCTCTTCTGCGATTGGTTTCAGTCCATTCGGGAACCTCGTTGTATCAACCGTCCAGTTACCCACGGTATTGGCCCATGTCTGACCCTGTTCAAAGTTAGCCGCTCCACTATACCAACCGGCATCCAGCCAATAAACTTCGGGTATGAGACCGAACTGTGTATATCTGCGTATCATGGCGATCGCATAATCTTCCGTCAGGCAAGAATATTCGGTACAGGGTTCAGGATCGTGATAGTTGAAACCACTAGAGAGCGGATATGTTGCAAACTTTCCATCAATTTTTCGACTTTGGTGAGCAAGCACAAATCTTCTGAATTTGTTGTGTCCCTCCATTCGATTCTCAGCATTCCAAAAGAGCAGGCACATACTTGGCGTACGAATAGTCTCATTGGACTTGAGATAACTTTCGAATCGTTTCATCCCAGAGCTAAAAGAAATTACACGATCCGTTTTTTTCATAAAATCGCTTATCCAAGTACCAGACCATCCAATTGAAAAAACAACCCCCTGGTTAGCAGGTGATTCAATATTGAAGAATGGAAATGATGTCTCAGATGAACGACCTCCTTCAGGAAAAAACTGATGCTCTTCCCCTGGTTTCATCACCAACGACCTCGGGTGAAAATCAGCTTTCGATATATGATTGCCATCAGCCGTATGTAAAATAAAATCACCGCTACGGGCATATTCAAAATCAACATCGATCACTTTCACATGCGAAATCACCTTTGAATCTGCATCTTGAATGTTTGTGAAATGCAATAACCACTTAACAGCATCGTAATCGGTATACCCCTCAACCTCACAGTCAATTCTCAAACCTGCCTGTTTGCTTTCATATGTAATACAATATTTTACCACGTTGACTTCAGTACTAACCTGTTTCTCAAAAGAGTAATCCCATGATTTGATGAAATCTGAAGACTTCTTACCATCTAGTTCAAACGAAAATGGAGGGGTCTTTCCTTTCGCAAACGCTTCATGAATCCATCGGGTTATCACCACCGGTTTATCACTATATCTGATTTTCTGTTGAGCAGTAGACAACTCCGGTAAGAGAACGAAAAGTAATGATAGCGTTGCAAACAACAATTTGCAGGAGTTCGATATATTGGCAGTCATCATATCAATTTGTCAATGATTTCTCTTGCTTATTACTCACCCTTCGAATCAGCCAGACCATGTAGAGCCAGACCAGGGTAATCAGTATCATGGCAGCCGTCTGGGTACCAAAACTGTCGGAGACAACGCCCAGCAGTGGAGGCAGTAATGCTCCGCCTGAGACACCCATGATCAACAAAGCCGACACCTCGTTGGCACGGTCCGGCATCCGTTTCAGCGACAAAGAGAAGATGATCGCAAAAAGGTTGGCGTATCCCAAACCGAAAATGACCACAAAGGCAAGTATGCCCCACAGGCTACTGGTCACGAGCATCCCCCCAAGGCCAATCAATGCCAGCAGGACACTGTATCTAAAGAATTTTGTTTCGGCATACTTTAACAGGAAGATCCCGCCTCCCAAAGCTCCCAGGGTACGGGCAAAAAAGTAGACACTGTTTCCCAGCCCCGCCTCATTGAGCGGCAGGGCACATTTCTCCATCAACAGTTTGGGAAAGGTAGCGTTGATTCCCACATCCACCCCAACAAGCACCAGGATCCCGATAAAAAAGGCAACAATATGGTTGTCTTTAAACAGAGAGAGCGTCCGTTGCAGCGATACCGACTCCCCTTTTTTCTGCTCCTGAATGGGGGTAAGCCACAACCAGATAAAAGCGATGAAGGAGGTTGCCGCAAAGATCGGGAAGATCAGCTTCCACCCGAAGATCAATCCCGTTGCCCAGCTGGTGAGGATAGGTCCAAGGAGAGAGCAGATCGCTTTAACAAATTGTCCGAGAGTGAGCGTACCGGTCAGCTTTTCCTTACTCACCACATCGGTGACCAGCGGATTGAGTGCCACCTGCAGCAAGGTATTCCCCATGCCCAGGAAAGCAAAGGCAACCATCACCCAGGCAAAGTCATACACCACGACGGGAATCGCAAGGGCAATCACCTGCATGGCGAAGCTGAGCAGAACCGTTTTTTTTCGACCAATCCTGTTCATGAGCATCCCGGTAGGGATGGAAAGCACCAGGAACCAGAAAAAGCAGGACATCGCCAGCAAATTGGCCAAGGTATCATTCAGGAAGAGGAAGTCTTGTTTCACATAGTTTATGGCGATGCCAATGATATCTACAAATCCCATGATAAAGAAGCCAAACATCACGGGTAGTATTTTGAATCCAATAGTCTTATCTTGTTGCATAAGAAATATTTTTGAAAACCAATATTATTGCTCGTGACACAGCACCACAGATTGAGGCTTTACCTCGAACTGAAGCTTCTGATTCCGCACCTTGGCTATTTCGCTAGCTGTGATCAGCGCATCACCCTGCGGCAGACTGTTTTCTTCATACCGATAAATGTCGAACCGTCCCTTCACCGCCTCGTTGCTGACCGACACAAATTTCGATTCGTCGGAGCCATTGGCCAACAGATAGTTCCATTTCCCATCACTGTTCAGAAAAGCCGTTCCGATGGCGAAGTCATCACCCAGGTCGAGCGGGTAGATCTCAGCTCCCGGCTTGATGAAGCGGGTCAACAATCCATAGGAATGGTATTGGGGTCGTACTTCGTAATCGGTCTGAATTCGCGTGTAGGTAGAGTCTGTTTTGTACGCCTCCCGGATATACTTCCACAGTCCCAGTTGCTGCATCTGCTCGTAATCGGCATCTTTCCCGTAATACTGATCAATCAGGCTCCAGTAGCTCACGCCGGATGCACCGGCATTGAAAAAGTTGAGTACCAGGCGGGTCATCAACACCCCCCGCTCATAGCGGTCGATATCTCTTTGCCGGGTAGCCCCCACGCACTGGTTCGATCCAAACTCACCCACCAAATGTTTCTTTCCTGCTCCTGCAGCGATGTTGACATTGTTCTTCTCCCAGTCGAAGATCACATGGTTGGGAGTATCGTATCCAAAAATATAGGTGTGGGAATTGAATATGTCGGCCACCTCCTGTAGGTTCTCCGCACAATCCTTCAGGTAGAAAGTCCGGGTATCGGTGTTGTCCGACAGGTTAAAGCGAACCTTCTCCCTCAGGCCTTCCTTTTTGAAACGGGCATCCAGTGTCTTTGCCATTTCGATGTACTCCTCCGAAGTCAGCAAAGGTCCACCATCCGGCTCGTTCATCGGTGTGATTTCATTGACACAGCTATAGCCTCTCACCTCAATCAGATGCCGGATCAGCGCAGCATAGTTCTCAGCCCACTCATCATAGTCCATCGGTCCGGT
>JAQVWR010000061.1:2150-10797 GCA_028709605.1 Proteiniphilum sp. | reverse complement strand
CCCCCTTTTTGCAATCCTTTCAGGAAAGGCTCCGGGTCGGGCTTGCCGTTCACCACGTCGAAGGCGGTGACCATGGTGTCAGGAGTGAAGATCCCCGGGAAATGGGTGTCGAGCCGGTCCAGCAGGGAGGGTTGCCCGGAGCCGGTGACCAGCACCGGTGTCAGTCCTACCCGTTTCACATACTCCAGCGTTTCAAGGGCTCCCGGCATCGTTTCTCCGTTGTTGTACTGCCGGAACAGTTCTGTTTTGCGGGCGTAGATCCGCTTTTCCTCCTCTTCGGTTGCATCCCGTTGCAGGTTCCGCCGGAAGATGATGTCGATGGTTGCCTTTCCGATCCTCCCCTCATGCAGGTAGAACTCACCCGGCTCGTGGAAGAGGCCCAGTTCGTCCATGGTCTGCCGCCAGGATCGGTCGTGTGCCGGCATGGAATCATACAGTACGCCGTCCATGTCGAAGATCACCGCTTTCAGATCGAACTGTTTCAGCCGGTTCTGTCGCAGGTAGTCAGTCAATAAATCTTTCATTCTTTTGTAAAAAAAACCGCACGGCCGCTCATGGGCGGCCAGGCGGTTCAAATATTCATATGGTACATTACAGTCTTGCCTTGATCGTCCGGGTTGCTTCTTCAAAGCCCGGTTTCTCCAGCAGGGCGAACATGTTCTTCTTATAGGCTTCTACGCCGGGCTGGTCGAACGGGTTGATGCCCAGCAGGTAGCCGCTGATGCCGCAAGCCTTCTCAAAGAAGTAGATGAGTTGGCCGAGATACTGCTCGTTTAGCTCGGGCAGTTCGATCAGCAGGTTGGGAACGCCGCCGTCCACATGGGCGATGCGGGTGCCCAGCTCTGCCATCTTGTTCACTTCATCCACCCGTTTGCCTTCCAGGTAGTTGAGGCCGTCGAGGTCTCTCGCGTCGTGCGGGATCACCACCTTCTGGTTCGGCTGACGGATGGTGAGCACCGTCTCGAAGATGGTGCGTTCCCCCTCCTGGATCCACTGGCCCATGGAGTGCAGGTCGGTGGTGAAATCGACTGCGGCGGGGAAGATCCCCACGTTCTCCTTGCCTTCGCTTTCACCGTAGAGCTGTTTCCACCATTCCGCCAGGAAATGGAGCCTGGGGTGATAGTTGACCAGAATCTCAATCTTCTTGCCTCTTTTGTAGAGCTCGTTGCGGATCACGGCATAGATCGCCGGCAGGTTGAAGTCGAACGCGGTAGAGGAAGCGGTGGCCTGCTCGATTTCGCGTGCGCCTTCCACCAGCTTGCGGATGTTGATGCCCGCCACGGCGATGGGCAGCAGCCCCACGGGTGTGAGTACCGAGTAGCGGCCTCCCACATTGTCGGGGATCACAAAGGTCTTGTACCCTTCCGTGTCGGCCAGGGTGCGCAGGGCGCCGCGGGCTGCGTCAGTGATAGCCACGATCCGCTGGCGGGCTTCCTCTTTGCTCACCTTGCTTTCCAGCAGGTCTTTCAGCAGTCGGAAAGCGAGTGCCGGTTCGGTGGTGGTGCCTGACTTGGAGATGTTGATCAGTCCGAACGGTTTGTCATCCAGGTAGCTCATCAGCTCATGGAGATAGTCTTCGCTGATGTTGTTGCCGGCATAGAGGATTACCGGGTCTTTTCGCCTGCCCGTGTCCTGCAGCCAGTTGAACGAGTCGGTGAGGGCGTCAATCACCGCCCGGGCGCCTAAGTAGCTGCCGCCGATGCCCACCACCACCACTGCCTCGCAGCGGCTGCGCAGCACGGCTGCCGCATCTTCAATCTCCCGCAGGGCCTCTTCGGTGATGGTGGAGGGGAGGGATACCCATCCCAGGAAATCGCTCCCCGCACGGGTGCCCTCATGCAGGGCCCGGTTGCACTCCACTGCCTGTGGAGCCTGTTTCAGGATCTCTTCCTCCGGAAGAAATACCGCCACATCCTTGATGTGTAATTGAATATGATCCATTGTCGGTTTTATTTTGTCTGTTAGTTGAAAAAAGTCAGATTGAATCAGATTGAGAACTCCTAGAAGAAATCGATCAGGTTGCGGATGGCAGCCTGCGGCGGCAGCTTCTCATAGAGGATCTGGTATACTGTTTGTGCGATAGGCATATCCACCTTAAAGCGGTTGTTCAGCTCGTAGATGCACTTCGCTCCGTAGTACCCTTCGGCAATCATCTCCATTTCCAGTTGGGCGCTCTTCACCGAGTAGCCCTTGCCGATCATGGCACCGAGGGTACGGTTGCGGCTGAACTGTGAGTAGCCGGTCACCAGCATGTCGCCCAGGTAGTGCTGTTCCGCGATACAGCGTTCTATCGGCACCACCCCGTTGAGAAAGCGGGACATCTCTTTGGCGCAGTTGCTCATCAGCACTGCCTGGAAGTTGTCGCCGTAGAGCAGTCCCTGGCAGATGCCGGCCGCAATGGCGTAGATGTTCTTC
Source organism: Proteiniphilum sp. (assembly GCA_028709605.1). Classification (GTDB taxonomy): domain Bacteria; phylum Bacteroidota; class Bacteroidia; order Bacteroidales; family Dysgonomonadaceae; genus Proteiniphilum. The sequence continues at coordinate 8,382 of JAQVWR010000061.1, read as the reverse complement.
AGCACCGCAGCCAGCTCGATGCCCACCACATCGTTTGAGATGCGCGTTTTCAGGATCCGGGAGTTGATCGCTTCGGAGAGCAGGGCTGCTTTGTCCTGGTCCCTGCTGGCCACCGTCAGAAAGGAGAGCCGCTCAAGGGCGACCTCTTCCGCGTGGCAGGGGCCCGACAGTACGCCGATGTCCTCCAAGGGGATCTTGTAGTTGGCAGCCAGGAACTCACTCATCACCATGTTGTCGTTCGGGATGATCCCCTTGAGGGCAGAGACCATGAATTTGCCGCGGAAGGTGCTGTTCCAGATGCGGCGGAAGTATTGCTTCACATAGGGCGAGGGGATGGCTACGATGATGGTGTCGGAGTCCTTGATGGCTTTCTCGATGTTGGAGTAGAAGGTGATCTGCGCGAGGTTGAACTTCACATTGGTCAGATAGGCAGGGTTGTGCCCCAGCTTGTAGAACCCTTCGATCTGATCGTCGCGGCGAATGAACCAGTTCATATGCTTCTGGTTCATCAGCACCATCTTGGCGAGTGCTGTTCCCCAGGTACCCCCTCCCAGGATACAGATTTTGCCGATTGAATCCATGTTATCTTGTTTTCAGATTTTCAGGCCGTTAAAGTGCGGATGCGTGCTCTGTCCATGTTTTAACCTCTTCGGGGGAGGGATTGTTCATTCCCATTTTAAACTTTTTGTTCAACCCGCAGATCTCCTGGTGCAGTTTGTTGGGATGGGCTTCACTGAGGCTCTTCACCTGCAGGTAACCCGCTTTCTGCAGCAGGGCGGCCCACTCTTCGGATATGCCGGCGTCGGCGTAGCGGGAGAGGGGGTCTTTCTTCGCCGTTTTCTCGGGGCGCATCATCGGGAAGAGCAGCACCTCCTGGATGGCGGTCTGCCCGGTGAGCAGCATGGTGAGGCGGTCCATGCCGATGCCCATGCCCGAGGTAGGAGGCATCCCGTATTCCAGGGCGCGGAGAAAATCCTGGTCGATGAACATCGCCTCGTCATCCCCCTTCTCAGAGAGGCGCAGCTGCTCCTCAAACCGTTCCCGCTGGTCGATCGGGTCGTTCAGCTCGGAGTAGGCGTTGGCCAGCTCCTTGCCGTTGACCATCAGCTCGAAGCGCTCGGTCAGTTCGGGATTGTCGCGGTGCCGCTTGCAGAGGGGCGACATCTCGATCGGGTAGTCGATGATAAAGGTGGGCTGGATATAGTTTCCTTCTGCCTTCTCGCTGAAGATCTCGTCGATCAGCTTGCCCTTGCCCATGGTTTCATCTTCTTCCACGCCCAGCTCCCGGCAAACAGCCCTCAGCTGCTTCTCATCCATCCCGCTGATATCGACGCCGGTATGCTCGCGGATGGCGTCGATCATGGTCACCCTCCGGTAGGGTGCCTTAAAGTCGATCTCGTGATCTCCCACTTTTACCTTCGTGGTACCCAGCACCTGCAAGGCTATATGTTCCAGCATCTGCTCGGTGAACGACATCATCCACGTATAATCCTTATAGGCCACATAGATCTCCATCACGGTGAATTCGGGGTTGTGGGTGCGATCCATCCCCTCGTTGCGGAAGTTGCGCGAGAACTCATATACCCCCTCAAACCCGCCGACGATCAGTCGTTTCAGATACAGCTCATTGGCAATGCGGAGGTAGAGATCGATGTCGAGCGCATTCATATGGGTGATGAAGGGGCGGGCGGCTGCACCGCCGGGGATGCTCTGCAGTACAGGCGTATCCATCTCCAGATAACCTTTTTGGTTGAAGAATGCCCGCATGGCATCAAAGATACGGGTGCGCTTCACAAAAATATCTTTCACTTCTTCGTTCACCAGCAGATCCACATAACGCTGGCGGTAACGCAGCTCGGGGTCCGAGAAGCGGTCGTAGGTCACTCCGTCTTTCACTTTCACCACCGGCAGCGGCTTGAGCGACTTGGAGAGGATGGTCAGTGTTTCCGTGTGCACCGAGATCTCTCCGGTCCTGGTTCGGAACACATAGCCGGTAATGCCGATGAAATCACCGATATCAGTCAGCTTCTTAAAGACGGTGTTGTAGAGCTCCTTGTCCTCCCCGGGACAGATATCGTCGCGGGTGATATAGGCCTGGATGCGCCCTTGTGCATCCATCAGTTCCACGAAGGAGGCTTTACCCATGATGCGGCGTCCCATGATCCGCCCGGCGATACTTACCTGCCGTCGTTCGGCGCCGTCACGGAAGGATTCTTTGATATCTGCTGACCAGGCGTTTACCTCATACATGGCAGCGGGGTAGGGGTCTATACCCATTTCTCTCAACTCGTCAAGGCTCTGGCGGCGTATGATTTCCTGCTCGCTTCGTTCTAAATTCTGCATATGATTTTCTTCTGCTTTTCGGGCTTTTACCACAATTTTTACAAAAGTACAAAATATATTCACACCGCTGTATATTTTCCGCGCATCAGATCATGAAACAATTGTGTTTCTGCACAGTGCTTTTTTTCCCGGGGAAATAAGCACACGCATATTTTCTTTGCCGGATGGCTCATTGTTTATCTGCTTTTGGTCAGACAGATAAAGCGCCGCGCTGTTTTCTTATGCAGAATGGAGATAAGTTACGGAAATATTTCTCTATTTGCAATAGTTTTTATACTTTTGTGAAGAGAATCCTTCATTTTGATAGCTGAAATCCGGGAAACCGGTCAGAAAAGGGTTCCCTGCAAACATTTTGTTATCTCTTAAACGAAGAACCGGGATGAACGTGCATCAGGTATCTGCATGGGTGAACGGGAAGTTGCTGTATGCTCCGGATGCTGCCCATACTTATTCAAAAGCATTCGCTTCTGACCTGATGAGCGATGTGTTGCGTTTTCAGATGGAAAACACCGTGCTGATTACCGGCCTGTGCACCATACAGGTCCTCCGCACGGCAGAGATGTCCAATATTTCCTGTATCATATTTGCCCGTGGCAAGCGGGTCACAACCGATATGCTGGCGTTGGCTGAAGAAAACCGTATCGCGGTGATCGAATCGGGTCTGACCCTGTACGAGATATCGGGGAAACTGTATCGGGGTGGTCTGCAACCGGTGTACTGATGAAACTGATTTACCACATACAGGGCGGAGATTTCAGTGCAGCCGGCGGTGCCAGTTCCGAAGTGAAGAAGACGCTGAAGCAATTCAATATATCTCCTTTCGTGCTCAGAAAAATTGCGGTTGCACTGTATGAGGCAGAGATGAATGTGGTGGTGCATGCCTGGCACGGTATCATGCGTGTGGATATCCGTCCGGATCGTGTCAGCGTGGTGATTGAGGATAAGGGGCCCGGCATTGCGGATATCCCCAGGGCGATGGAGGAGGGCTTTTCCACGGCAACGGACGAGGTGCGACAGATGGGCTTCGGGGCCGGCATGGGATTGCCCAATATCAGAAAGAACAGCGATGAGATGGTACTCACCTCCACACCCGGAGTGGGTACAAGACTTGCGCTAACAATCAGTTTTTAATCTCTTTTTAGGCTGGTGGAGGAGGATACGATGAAAGACGGGAACGCTATACACTCTATCCGTATTGACCGGGACAAATGTATCGGTTGCTCACACTGTATGCGTGTCTGCCCCACGCAGGCGATCCGCATTGTGGAGGGGGCAGCCGTTATTCAGACCGAACGGTGTATAGACTGTGGTGAGTGTTACCGCGTCTGTCCGCAGCGGGCCATCTATGCCAAAGATGACGGCCTTTCCTCCCTGCGAACGGATGCATATCGGATTGCCCTGGTGCCCTCCGTTTTTATCGGGCAGTTTCCTTCCGAGTATTCAGCCACACAGGTACTGAAAGCGGTGAAGGAGGTGGGTTTTGATGAAGTGTTTGAAGTAGAGCATGCGGTCGATTTTATGAAGGAGGCATATCAGATGGCAGCGCAGGAGGATCTTCTCCGGCCGGTGATCAGCTCCTATTGTCCCGCCGTGGTTCGCCTGATTCAGGTGCTGTTCCCTTCGCTGACTCCCCATATCCTGCTGCTGAAAGCGCCGCACGACATTGCCGCGCTCTGCCTGCGTCTGTCGAAGGCGAGAGAGGGTGCGGATCCTACAAAGATCTCTGTGTACTACGTTACCCCCTGTGCTGCCAAAACGGTGGCGGCCCTTGCTCCCGTAGGAGAAAAAGAGTCGCCCATCGACGGCACCGTTAATATGAAAGAGGTGTATAACAGGGTGTTGGCGATCCTTCTTGCGGAGAAGGACAAGGGACTGCACAAAACGGCAGCGGATATGAGTCCCGATTCGGTCTGCTGGTCACTGTCGGGTACGGAGAAGCACTATTTTCCCGGCAGGAGCCTCGCCATTGACGGGATGGACAACGTGATCGAGTTTTTGGAGAAGCTGGAATCGGGACAGATCAGTGATATCGATTTTCTGGAGTTGAGAGCCTGCGACCAGGGGTGTGCCGGGGGTATTCTCTGTCCGGGAAACCGCTTCCTGACCGTCGAGCGGTTGGAACAGCGGCAGAAAAAACTGCAACAGCTGAAGGATCACCAGGGCGGCCGGGTGGCCAACCGGCTGATGGAATACAAAGAGATGCTTCATCCGCTGTCGCGGGTGGAGGCGGTTTATCCGCGCGACGGGCTGCTACTGGATGAGGATATGGAGAAAGCGCTGGTCAAGCTGCAACGAATCAGGAAGCTGCTCACCTATTTCCCCGGGTTCGACTGTGGTGCATGCGGAGCCCCTTCCTGTCGGAGCCTGGCAGAAGATGTGGTGCAGGGGAAGGCCGGCATCTCTCATTGTGTCTTTGTGCAGCGGGTGATGGAAAAGAATTACAAACTGAGTCCTGATCAGGCGTTTGTAGTGATCGAGCAGATTTGGGGCAGGAACAGGCTCAATAAATACAACGATGCTTATGAAAATGAATCTTAGACAACTCGCGGAGAAGCTTGGCTTCACCTGCCTGGCGGGCGAGGCTTTTCTGAACAGGACACCCCGATGGGCCTATCAGTCTGACCTGCTGAGTGACGTGATGGGAAAGGCGGAGGCCGGGATGCTCTGGATCACCTCTCAGGTGCACCGCAATATTGTGGCGGTGGCCTCACTCAGGGAGGTGAGCGCCATCATCGTAGTGAATGAGCGGCAGGTCGAACGGGAGGTGCTGGATCATGCCGAAGAGGAAAAGGTGGTGATTCTGGCATCGGGGCTGCCCGCCTTTGAAACTGCCGGGATTTTATTTAAGCAATTGAAGGAGATTGAAAGAAATTCACAATCTTAACGGAGTCCCCTTAAAATGGCTGAAATCAGTTTTTGGGGATTCTTAACGGACCGCTGACCACTGAAAGCTAATACATATGACCCGGTACAACGCTGATCTGCATATCCACACCTGCCTGTCACCCTGCGGCGACCTGGAGATGAGCCCGCGCAACATCATTTGTCGTGCGAGGGAGAGAGGGCTGCAGCTGATCGCCATCACCGATCATAACAGCACCCGGAATGTGCGGGTGTGCATGGAGAGAGGTGTCCGGGAGAGAATCGCGGTGATCCCCGGCTGCGAGGTCAACACGCAGGAGGAGGTACATTGCCTCTGTTACTTTCCTCATCTGGAAGCCATTGAGCGGTTTCAGCGCTATCTCGACCGGCGGATGAGCAGTCTTCTGAATGATCCCGTGCGTTTTGGGTATCAGGTGGCGGTTGATGAGAATGAACAGATTGTGTATGAGGAGAAACGATCTCTTTTTATGGGAATCGCCGACGGCATTGAAGCGCTGGAGAGGCAGGTACACAGCCTTGGGGGACTGTTTGTGCCGGCTCATATCGACCGGCAAACGAACGGTATCCTGAGTCAGCTGGGTTTTATCCCCCCGGAACTGGACTATGATGCGCTGGAGGTGTCCAAACGAACGACCCCTGCAGCGTTTACGAAGAGCTATCCGGAGCTTGCCGGAAAGCGTTTTCTGCAAAGTTCCGACGCACACTATCCCGAAGATATCGGGTGTGTACATACCCGTTTTTATATGGAGAAGCCGGAGTGGGATCATTTCAGGAGAGCGCTCCTGGAAAAACGGTTTGAAGCGATGAATGTGCCACCCCTGACAGACGTATCGTGATGGTTACCCTGGCAATGCATATGATCGACATCGTGCAGAACGCCATACGGGCGCAAGCCGGCGTGATCACGATCGGATTGGAGGAGCAGGGCAGGGCGTCTGCGCTGCTGTTCCGGGTGAAGGACGATGGAACCGGCATGGACCGGCAGAGCCGGGAGCGAGTGAGCGAT
>JAQVWR010000061.1:0-2050 GCA_028709605.1 Proteiniphilum sp. | reverse complement strand
ATCGATGCGGTGGTGACACAGACCGGGTGCATGGGTTACTGCTTTGCGGAGCCTACCGTGGAGATCACCCTGCCGGGCAGGGAGCCGATAGTGTTCGGCTATGTGAACCCGAAAAAAGCGGATGAGATCATTGAACGGTACATCAAGGAAGGAGAGCTGCTGGATGGAATCATTCCGCAGAATTATAATACGATCGAATCTTAAATCAACTGAATGATACTGTTATGAGCCAATTTAAAATGCAATTACTGGTCTGTGCCGGTACCGCCTGCCAATCTTCCGAGAGTGCCCTGGTTTATGAGATGCTGCGCGATGAGGTGGAGCGAAAAGGGTTGGAACGAGAGGTGCAGATCATCCGTACCGGCTGCTTTGGTTTTTGCGAGAAGGGACCCATCGTCAAGGTTCTGCCCGATAATACCTTCTATACGCAGGTGAAGCCGTCGGATGCCCGGGAGATCATCGACGAGCATGTGATCAAGGGACGCCGGGTGCACCGGCTGCTCTACCTCGATCCGAAGACCGAAGAGCATGTGCTCGATTCGAAGCACATGGGCTTTTATAAGAAACAACTACGCATCGCCCTGCGCAACTGCGGCACCATTGATCCGGAGAACATCGACGAGTCGATAGCACGCAACGCTTACCAGGCGCTGGGCAAGGTGATCACCGAATATACCCCGCACGAGACGATCGACCTGATCAAGCGCTCCGGGCTGCGAGGACGCGGCGGTGCGGGCTTCCCCACCGGCTTGAAGTGGGAGATCACCAGCCGCTATGTGGCCGATCAGAAGTATGTGGTGTGCAACGCTGACGAGGGTGATCCCGGTGCCTTTATGGACCGCTCTATCCTGGAGGGCGATCCCCATTCGGTGCTGGAGGCGATGGCCATCTGCGGCTACTGCATCGGTGCCACCAAGGGACTGATCTACATCCGTGCCGAATACCCGCTGGCTATCCGGCGGCTGAAGGTGGCTATCGCGCAGGCGCGTGACTATGGCCTGCTGGGGGAGCATATCTTCGGATCCGACTTCTGCTTCGATATCAACCTGAAATATGGTGCCGGCGCCTTTGTCTGCGGCGAGGAGACCGCTCTGATTCACTCCATGGAGGGGAAGCGGGGCGAGCCGGCCAACAAACCCCCGTTCCCGGCGCAGAGCGGTTACCTGGGCAAGCCCACCAACGTGAATAACGTGGAGACGCTGGCCAACATACCGGTGATCATCCTCAAGGGAGCTGAGTGGTTCGCCTCCATTGGCACGGAAAAGTCGAAGGGCACCAAGGTGTTTGCCCTGGCAGGCAAAATCAACAACGTGGGGTTGATCGAAGTGCCCATGGGAATCACCCTGCGGGAGATCATCTTCGAGATTGGCGGAGGTATCAGGAACAATAAGAAATTCAAGGCGGTGCAGACCGGTGGCCCTTCAGGCGGCTGCCTCACGGAGAAGCATCTCGACACGCCCATCGATTATGAAAGTCTCACCGCTGCCGGCTCCATGATGGGATCGGGGGGGATGATCGTGCTCGACGAGGATGACTGCATGGTCTCGGTCGCTAAATTCTACCTCGAGTTCATCGTAGAGGAGTCGTGCGGTCGCTGTGCCCCCTGCCGCATCGGCAACAAGCGGCTCTGCGAGATCCTGGAGAAGATCACCGAAGGGAAGGGCACGCTGGAGGATATCGAGAAGCTGCGTAACCTGGGCAACGTGATCAAGGATACCGCCCTTTGCGGCCTGGGACAGACCTCTCCCAATCCGGTGCTCTCTACGCTCAATCACTTCATGGATGAGTACCTGGAGCATGTGCGCGACAAGAAGTGCCGCGCGGGGCAATGCCGCAGCCTGCTCTACTATGTGATTTCGAAAGATGACTGCACCGGCTGCATGGCCTGCACGCGGGTCTGTCCCACCCATGCCATCAGTGGCGAGAGGAAAGAGGTGCATGTGATCAATCAGAAGATCTGTATCAAGTGCGGCGCCTGCATGGAGAAGTGCCAGTTCGATGCAATCAGCCTGCAGAACGATTATCCGAGGGTTGCCTCCGAAGCGGTTAG
>JAQVWR010000136.1 GCA_028709605.1 Proteiniphilum sp. | reverse complement strand
GGCATGCTTTGCTGTTTTGATGCTGCCGCTGATCAAGATCTGTCCTCTCTTGTCTACAATGCCGACCACGCTGTTCGTACCGCCGACATCAATACCTATTACATAGGGTTTCTCCATGATTTGTTTTGTTTAAAAGTAATGTTCCGATAATGTATCAATTTCATTTACACCGCACAAATATAGAGATTTTTCGTTAAACGGCTTTCTCTGTTGACGATTAATTTACATAAAGAGCGGTCAGCGGTCAGCTTTAAACATCGAACCGATCAACTTACCAACTTACCAACCTACCAGCTTATTAATTTGCCAACGAGACAAGTTCAAAGAGGACTTTGGAGAAAGTTTATGAGAAATGTTGTATATTTGGGATTTATTGATAAAACGTACGCGAAATGAAAAAACGAAATACAATCCTGCTGCTGTCGGTGATGATGTTCATGCTGTTCGTGCCCGGAATACAATCACAGGAAATCATTGCCCACCGTGGCTTCTGGAAGACGGAAGGTTCGGCGCAAAACTCCATTGCGGCATTGATGAAAGCCGACTCCATCGGGGTATATGGTTCAGAAGTAGATTTTTGGATTTCCTCCGACGGCATCCCGGTCGTGAACCACGATGCGACGGTCACCCTCAACAGCAAACCACTGCGGGTGGAGGATACCCCCTTTGAGACACTGAGAAAGGTAACGCTGTCCAACGGAGAGCCACTGCCCACGGTGGAAGAGTACCTGAATGCCCTCGGCACATGCAGCCGCATCAAACTGATTATTGAGTTTAAATCGCACAGAAGCAAAGAGCATGAGGCCGAACTGGCCCGGAAGGTGATCGACATGGTGCATCAGCGGGGATTGCAGATGAAGGTGGAGTACATTGCCTTTGGCATCCACTTTGTGCAGTTGGTCAACCAGCTGGATCCGCAGGCAGCTATCTACTATCTGAACGGAGACATGTCGCCCCAGGTGCTCTCGTCAGTGGGAGCAGCCGGATTGGACTATCACTACGATGTGTTGTTCCGGCGGCCTGAATGGGTGCAGGCAGCACATGAGCTGGGACAGAAGGTGAATGTATGGACCGTCAACCAACCGGAGAATATCCGAAAAGTCATCGACCTGAAGGTCGACTTCATCACCACCAACGAACCCTTGTTGGTGAGAGAATTATTAAAGAAGCCATCACCCTGCAGGAACAACCGAAACAGCCAGTGATGGCAGGCATTTATCTGCATATCCCCTTCTGCAAGTCGCGCTGCACCTACTGCGATTTCTATACGGGCATCAACGAATCGCAGATGGATGCATTTGTGGATGCACTCTGCACCGAGGCTGCGCTCCGCAGGGAGGAGGCGAACGAGCCGATCGGCACCATCTACTTCGGCGGAGGAACGCCGTCACGGTTGCACAGGAACCATTTCGAGCAGATCTTCGACACCCTATACCGCTATTACCCCATTGCACCTGCTGCGGAGATCACGGTGGAGGCCAATCCGGACGATCTCACCGATGCATATGCGGAGATGCTGGGCAGCCTCCCCTTCAACCGCCTCAGCATGGGCATCCAGAGCTTCGACAACAGCGAGCTGCAGTTCCTCAACCGCAGACATACCGCACAGGAAGCGATCGATGCGGTGCGGCGTTGTCAACAGTGGGGATTCGACAACATCAGCATCGACCTGATGTACGGTCTGCCGGGCCAATCCACCGCTCTGTGGCAACACAACCTGGAGCAGGCCGTGGCTCTGAACATTCAGCATATCTCCTCCTATCACCTGATCTACGAAGAGCGCACCCGCATGTACCGGTTGCTGAAAACGGGCAGGATCACACCGGTGAGTGAAGAAACAAGCAGAGAGATGTTCGCCATGCTGATCGACCGGCTCACCGCAGCCGGGTTTATCCATTATGAGATCTCCTCCTTCGCCAGAGAGGGCTTCTTCTCGCGGCACAACAGCGCCTACTGGAAGGATGTGAAATATATCGGCCTGGGGCCCTCTGCCCACTCGTACAACGGCAAGAGCCGGTCGTGGAACGTGCGTTCCATCGTTCGCTACAACAAAAGCGGCGAAAACGGCTTGTTTGAGCGGGAACAGGAGCAGCTTAGCCTGCAGGAGCGGTACAATGAGTTTATTCTCACCGGCCTGCGTACTATGTGGGGAATCGACCTCCAAAAACTGAAAGGCAGGTTTGGAGAAGAGCTGCATGACTACTGCCTGGAGAACGCACGGAGATACATCGATCAGCGGCTCCTCCAGACCGAAAAGGGCACATTAAAACTCACCCGGGAGGGAATTTTTATCTCCGACGGGATCATGAGCGACCTGATGCGGGTCTGATCACCACCTTATGGAAGCGGCGTATCGCTGAAACAAACGATACGCCGCCTAATCGACCGATTCGGCGATACCGGTCAGCTCAACCCTTCAATCTCGCCGTTCACGATATCGATTCGCGCTGCCTGCGGGTCGGCGGGCAAGCCGGGCATGCGCATCATCTCACCGGCGATAGCCACAATGAACTCCGATCCCTGGTTGATCACCAAGTCATTGATCTTGAACCGGAAGTCCTTCGCCACACCATACCATCTGGGATCGGCCGAAAAAGAATACTGTGTCTTGGCAATGCAGACCGGCATCTTCTCCAGTGCCGTCCCTTCAATCAGCTTCAGCTTCTTCAGCGCCT
>JAQVWR010000060.1 GCA_028709605.1 Proteiniphilum sp. | reverse complement strand
AATGAGAAACGGGTGCAGTTGCCCCCGCAGGTATCTGACCGCTCTGTTTACTTCAGAAGAAAACTAAAATCCTCCTCATTGGACAGTTCCAAAGGATCCTGCCCGTATTTGAAAATGCGGGCTTTCTTTTCTCCTATCAGGACCAGTTCATCATCCTCGAGAAGCAGGATGCTCCCTTCACGGAGTCCCACTACGTAAGTGTCCCTGTTCACCTCGATGAACTCCCTGATGCGTGTTTCACGGGTCTCCCCTCCATGGTTGGCCGGATGGTCGTCGAGATAATGCGGGTTGATCTGAAAGGGAACCAGCTTCAGGGTTTTGAACTTCAGGGGCTCCACGATGGGCATGTCGTTGGTTGTACGCAGGGTGGGGCACGCTATATTGGAGCCGGCGCTCCAGCCGATATAGGGAGTGCCCTTTTGGACTCTCTTGCGGAGCGCCTTCATCAAACCCTTCTCCTGCAGCATCCTGACCAGCTGCCAGGTATTTCCTCCTCCCACTACGATGGCGTCGGCATGCTCGATGGCTTCTATTGGATTGATGTAGCGATGGATACTGGTGACATGATGACCGATCTCCGCAAAACGGGTGTTCACTTTCTCTTCATATTCCTCATAAGAAAATGTGACGGCTGCATAGGGGATGAAAACAGCATTTGTAGGTTTATCACCCAGAAATTCCCGGATGTGGTTTTTAGGATAATCCAGATATTCTTCTCCGGGATTGGTTGAATTGCTGATTAACAATAGTCTCATCATGTATAAGGATTTTAACAGTGAATATACAAATGTAGTGAAAAATAGAAGAAATCCGTTTTTATCCCGGCACTTTCTATTATTTTTGCACCTTACACGAAACAGAAGACAGAATGGAGATGGAAGCAATCATACGCAGCATTCGCACTGACTTGCGGCTCTCTATGAATGGAGTGGTCGCCGCCAGTATGCGCGAAAAAGGAGTGCATTACCGGATGAATTTCGGTGTGGATCTGATGCGGATCAGGGAGATAGCAGGTAAGTATACGCCCGATGCAATGCTGGCTGAACAGTTGTGGGGAGAGGATGTGCGGGAGCTGAAGATCCTTGCCACCCTGCTGTATCCTGTCGACCTCTTTGCGAAGGAGACCGCCGGAAGATGGGGAGAGGAGATCGCGAATCAGGAGATCCGTGAGCAGGCATGCCGGAATCTCTTCCAGAAAACGATGTTTGCCGGTGAACTGGTGAACCAATGGAGGGGCAATGTGCAGGAACAGGTGCGGACAACCGCTTACTGGCTCTGTGCCCGGTTGTGTATCACGCATGCCGGCGCCCTGGATACCGTGGAAACAAATCTCCTGTTGACTGATGTGACAAGGGATCTGAAGAACGGCTCATTCCTTCTGCGCCAGGCGGCACTGAACGTGCTGAAGTATTATGGCCGGCTCTCAGAGGGGAACAGAAAGGATGTGTTGCGTCGGGTAAGCAGCTTTGAAGATTCTTCCGATCCCCTTGAGAGAGAGGTGCTCGATCAGCTGCGGTTTGAGTTTGGCATGGCGGATTAATTTCTAAAGTTCTTCCGAATAAAGAACATCGACAGCAGCAGATTCAGGATCAGAAACCCTCCCATTCCCGCGAAAAAGGCCCCTTTCCATTGGGGCAAAAGGATCAGTGAAGCCAGGCTGCCGGCTGCGATGAGCGCGATGAGGATCCATAGGACGGTCAGTATTGTTTTACTTTTATTCATCGATCGTCTGTTTTTGGTTGTTGTCATGCGTGACGGCAAGACCCGCCGCGCTTTCCATCCACTCCATGAGGTCGTTCAGCACCGCTGGCGCAAGGGTTTGTTCCGAACGTGCATATTCATCGGTGAGGCCCGTGGTGCCCTCCTGAAAGAGATGGTTTAATCCCGGATAGATTCTTGTCTCCACTTTCCTGTTTCCCCCTTTGTAAAGGGCTGTTGCGATGGCAGAAAGGTTCTTTCCGGCAAGCACCTGGGTATCTTGCTCTCCGTTGATGGCAAGCACGGGACAGGTTACCTTCTCCAAATAACGGGACGGGTCACTATGCAGGAAGCTGATGTAGCCCGGAAGGGTCAGGGCGTTGAACTGGCTCCGCAGGAAGGCATCTTTGTTTGCTTTCAGGCGGATGAGAAGGGGCAGATGATCCCAGAAGCGGGTCAATTGATCACGCAGAGTGGTCTTGTGTGCCTCCGATCCGTTCCAGTCCAGGAGCATTTCAAAGGTTTCCCGGTTGATTTGCTGCAACTGCGCGAGTGTCTCCGGTTCGACTCCCTGGTGCAGCATCGAGATCTCGTTCTGGTCCATCACCACCTCAACGCCGGGTGTGCCGGGAGCGGCCATCAGCACGGTAAAGCGGATATCGCTGTTTTCGGAGGCCACCATGGCAGCCACCAACCCTCCTTCGCTGTGGCCTGACAATCCGATGTTTGCCGGATCGATCTCTTTCCGTTGTTGGAGATAGGCAACGGCTGCTTTGGCGTCTTCCTCAAAATCCTGCATGGTGGCACTGCGAAAATCACCGGTCGATTTACCCACGCCGCGTTTGTCGTAGCGCAGTGTGGCGAAACCGTGACGGGTGAGATGATCGGATATCACGAAGAATGGTTTGTGCCCGTACAGGGTTTCGTCACGGTCGTTGGGCCCGCTGCCGGCGATCAGCAGCACTGCCGGGAAACGTCCCCCCCGGTCGGGAAGGGTGAGTGTTCCTGCCAAGGTTATCTTCTCATCACCGGACGGGATGGCCACCTCTTCCGAATGGTAGGGCAGCGGCTCAACAGGTGTCTGGGGACGGTAGATCCCCGGTTTCTCTGCACGGCGCAATGAGAGGGGGAAGGAGATTCCTCCCTGATTCAGGAAGCCATGGATGGTGTCCTTTTCAAGAGTCCCCCGATAAAAAAGCCCCAGTCCCGAGGCCACAATCTCCAGTTTGTGGTCGCGGAAGGTGGTTCGTGTCGTGGGCAGGCCAAAAGCACCCTGGTCGGGACTATCCATCCTGCTGGTGTAGGAGGTGTCATTCTCTTCTATATGGAATGCCAGACGTAGTGAGCTGTCCCGGATCCGTAAACTTCCCTCCCAGCTCCCCGTGATGCGCTCCTGCGGGAAGAGCGTGGCGGTCATAAGCCAAAATAGTGCGACGAAGTATGTCTTATTCATGATGATAGGGTTCGTTGTGGAGGATGGTCATTGCGCGATAAAGTTGTTCGGCAAAAATCAGTCTTACCATCTGATGGGTGAAGGTCATTTTGGATAATGAGATCATTTCCCGGCTTCGGTCATATATCTCCTGTGCAAATCCATAGGGGCCGCCCGCAATAAAAACCAGTTGTCGGGCAACCGTGTGCCTCTTTTTTTCCAGATAACGGGCAAACTCCGTGGAACGGTATTGCTTGCCTTTGTCGTCCAGCAGTACGACCTGATCGGACGGGAGCAGCATTTTCAGGATAAGGGCAGCCTCCTCCCTCTTTTGCTCCTTTTCCGACAGATTCTTTCTGTTTTTCAGGTCAGGAACCATCTTCATCTCAAAGGGAATGTAATGATTCACCTTTTTTCTGTAATCTTCAATGATTTGGGACAACAACGGATGGTCGGTTTTACCCACGGAAAGCAATATTACTTTCATTCACTTTCTTTCATATTCATTTCTGTATGTTCTTCCCTCCGCTGGCAGTTGCCCCGGATAAGGTGCCGGCTTGTATCAGTGAAGCGGGATCCCCGAAGATTTGAACCCATACGGATAAAAAAGCACCTCTGAGCAGCAAATATAACTGTTTATTTCTTACTTTTGTAATAATTTTTTTTAAAATGATAACAAAAGGGGGTGATCAGGCGTTAAATCTCCAAAAGCTCCCGCATCAATCAAAAATGGAAGAAAGGGATTTGATCCAACACCTTATTCAACTGGCCTTTGCCGAAGATATCGGTGAAGGAGACCATACCACATTGTGTAGCATACCGTCAGATATAAAAGGAAAGTCGAAACTTCTGATCAAGGAAGAAGGCATTCTTGCCGGTGTGGACATCGCCAAAGAGGTTTTTCATCAGTTTGACCCCGGGCTTGAAATGGAAGTATACATACAGGATGGGACGGCTGTTCATCCGGGCGATGTGGCATTTGTCGTTTCTGGCAAAGTGCACTCTATCCTTCAGACCGAACGGCTGGTTTTGAACATCATGCAGCGGATGAGTGGAATTGCCACCATAACCCGTCAATATGTGAAACTGTTGGAAGGGACAAACGCGAAAGTGCTGGATACGCGCAAGACCACTCCCGGGATGCGCATGCTGGAGAAGCAGGCGGTAAAGATCGGAGGAGGGGTGAATCACCGGATCGGGCTTTTCGATATGATTCTGTTAAAGGATAATCATATCGATTTCGCCGGAGGCATTGAAAATGCTATTCGGGGTGCCAGGGAATATCTTCGTAATCAGAACAAGCAGCTGAAGATTGAAATAGAAGTAAGGAATCTGGAAGAGTTGGATCGGGTATTGCAACTGGGAGGGGTCGACCGCATTATGCTTGACAACTTCACTCCCGAAAAGACACGACAGGCGGTGCTAAGGGTGCAGGGACGCGTTGAGCTGGAATCTTCAGGCGGGATTACGTTTGATACCATCCGCAGCTATGCTGAGACAGGCGTTGATTATATCTCCGTGGGTGCATTGACCCATTCGGTGAAGAGTTTGGACATGAGTCTGAAAGCAATGTAGAAGAAAATGAATCAAGGTGAGGATAAACAGGAGTTGCTCGACAGGCGATATATGCGTATGGCGTTTATCTGGGCAGAGAACTCATACTGCAAACGCAGGAAAGTAGGGGCTCTGCTGGTGAAGGATAAGATGATCATCTCCGACGGCTATAACGGGACCCCCTCGGGATTTGAAAATGTATGTGAAGACGAACAGAATATGACCAAACCCTATGTGTTGCATGCAGAAGCCAATGCTATCACCAAGGTGGCCCGCTCCAATAATAGCAGCGAGGGTGCCACGCTTTATGTGACCTCCTCCCCTTGCATTGAATGTGCCAAGCTGATCATACAGGCCGGGATTAAACGGGTTGTCTATGCCGATGCATACCGGCTGAGCGATGGAATCGATCTGTTGAGGAGAGCTCGTATTGCGTTGGTTGCCGTTGATTTGGAGAAAGAGTAAAAGATAGTTGGAATGGATGCAGAAAAAAAAGTGAGGACATGGCTTCCTTTGTGGGTAGGAATCGGAATTGCTCTGGGGATTTTTATTGGCAGCAGGTACGGTCAGTTCGGCCGATCGGGAAGGGCGGAAGGTTCAGGTAAGATCAATGCGGTGATGAACTATATCCGTGAATCGTATGTGGACACGGTTAATATGCGTCAGCTGGTGGAGGATGCCCTGCCCAACATCATCCAGGAACTGGATCCGCATTCCGAATATATCTCCGCTGCCGATATGAAACAGGTGAATGAGGACCTGGAGGGGCATTTCTCTGGTATCGGTGTCAGCTTTTACCTGCTACGAGACACCATCGTGGTGACCGGTATTGTGCCGGGAGGACCCTCCGAAGCGGCGGGCATCATGCCCTGGGACAGGATTGTACAGGTCAATGACACCTTGGTCGCCGGGAAGAAGCTGCAAAATGAGGATGTACTGAAAATGCTCCGCGGAGAAAAAGGGTCGCAGGTGAAACTGGCGATCCTCAGGGATCAGGAGCCACTCTTGCGGAAGATCACCGTCACCCGCAGCGATATACCCATGAATAGCGTGAACGCGGCCTATATGCTTACCGAGACCGTCGGATTCATCAAGCTGGGGAGAAATTTCGGATTTAACACTTTTAGTGAGTTTATTTCTGCCATCTCCAGGCTAAAGAGCCTGGGTGCCACCGCTTTTATGATTGACCTGAGAGGGAATGCGGGGGGATCGCTCGAAACGGTGGTGGCTATGGTCAATGAGTTCCTGAATAAGGGAGATCTGATCGTTTATACCGAAGGACGCAGTTTCCCGCGTACCGATAACTATGCCAACGGGTCGGGAACCTGTAAGGGAGATGAGTTGGTGGTGCTGATCGATGAGCTGAGTGCTTCCGCCAGTGAGATTTTTGCCGGAGCCATACAGGATCATGACAGAGGGTTGGTCATTGGTCGCCGCTCCTTTGGAAAAGGACTGGTGCAGAGCCAGCGTAATTTCCCCGACGGATCAGCGGTCCGCCTTACCGTAGCCCGCTATTATACGGCGTCAGGCCGGTCTATTCAACGGGGTTATGAAAAGGGAAAGTATGCCGAATATGAGATGGATGCCATCAACCGTTACCTTGAGGGAGATTATGTAAATGTGGATACGGTATCCAATCATCTGACCCCTTATCGGACGATGGGAGGCAGAACGGTTTACGGGGGCGACGGGATCATGCCGGATATATTTTTGGCACGTGACACGTCGGGTATCAACTCCTATTATAACCTGATTGTAAACAACCGGCTGGAAGAGAAGTATGCGATGCTCTATTCCGATATGAACCGATACAAATTAAGCAGATTTGAAACCTGGGAAGATCTCTATTACTACCTGCGACAACAACCGCTCTTGCTGAATCTTGTCAGCTTTGCCGACAATAACGGCATCCGGAAGAGGCCATATTATATACAGGAATCGACGGATCTTCTGGAGAATATGATGTATGCCTATATTGTCCGTAATTTTTTCGGGGAGGAAGCTTTCTGGGCTGCTTATCTCAAAAAGGATCCTCTGATAAAAAAAGGGGTCGAGCTGATTGAGACAGGGAAAGCATCCCCTGAAGCAATCGTGAGGGAAGCATATCGGTAGGGTTTGAAGCGAGATCCCTCACAGAGGCGTTTTTCGCGTATATAGCCGGGATGGGTATACCGATTTGGGTTATATTTGTTGCGTGATGTTGTATTCAATCAATTTACAAGAGTTTATTAGAGTGAGTTGTTATGAGTAAGGTCTTTCAAAATTTTCTATCCAACAGGGTGTTATCGAGGTCTGCTATTTTTCTGATCGATCATTTGATGATTCTCTTTTCCTGTATTTCGATGTATCTGGTGAAATACGGATTCAGCGGACTCACGGCAGAGGTCAGAGCAGACGGGATAACCTTTACTTTGCTGCTCATTTTATTCAATACAGTTTCCTTTTTCATCTTCCGCACTTTCAGCGGCATATTGCGTTTTTCTTCCTTCACCGATCTGCTGCGGATTATTTATGCACTCATACTGGGATACCTGCTCACTTATATCGCCGTACTGGTGATCAAACGGTTTATTCCCGAGTTTGCAGCAAGCAACATGACGTTTATCTCCATTTTCTTTCTGAATATGTCCCTGATGATCTCTTCGCGTATCCTGGTGAAAGAGGTGTACGAGGCCATCACAGGCAGAACCGTAAAGCCGATGAACGTATTCATTTACGGGACCAAGCAGGCCGGTATCAGTGTAGCAAAAGCTTTAAAAGGAAACAGTGAGTTCAATTACCGGGTGTCGGGATTCATCTCCGATGAACATCATATGATCGGCAAACAGCTGATGGGGGTGACCATTCATGCCAATAATGAAAATCTTTTCAGGATCCTGGAGAGCAAAGATGTGAAGACCATCATCGTCTCGCCCCAGAAGATGGAGGAGATCAAACACTCCAACCTGCTGGTCAATTTTGTAGATCATAACATCTCACTGTTGACCACGGTGCCGGTGAATGAATGGAACGGTACCATGATGAGCAAAGCGCAGATCAGGGATGTGCAGATCGAGGATCTGTTGCCGCGTGATCCCATTCAAGTGAATATGCTGCAGATTGCAGAAAACCTCGAAGGGAAACGGGTGATGGTGACCGGTGCGGCCGGCTCTATCGGCAGCGAGATTGTGCGGCAGGTGGCCTCCTTCAATCCATACAGCATCATCCTGATCGACCAGGCGGAAACTCCCTTGCACGATATGCGGCTCGAGCTGCAGGAGAAATGGCGGGAATTACGTACGGAGATCATTGTGGCGGATATCAGCAATGCCTCCCGCATGGAGAAGGTGTTTGCCAGCACCCGCCCGCAGTATATCTTTCATGCGGCAGCCTACAAGCATGTGCCGATGATGGAGGACAACGTATCGGAATCGGTTCAGACCAATATTCTGGGAGCCAAGATCGTGGCTGATCTGTCTGTGAAGTACAATGCCCACAAATTTGTGATGGTTTCCACCGACAAGGCGGTCAACCCCTCCAATGTGATGGGCTGTTCCAAACGCATTTGTGAGATCTATGTACAATCACTGGCGAAGCATTTAGAGAAGTCGGGTCTGCACACCACTCAGTTCATTACTACCCGTTTCGGTAATGTGCTGGGATCGAACGGATCGGTGATTCCTCTTTTCCGGGAGCAGATCCGCAACGGCGGACCGGTGACGGTGACCCATCCTGAGATCATCCGTTATTTCATGACCATACCCGAAGCTTGCCAGCTGGTGCTGGAAGCAGGGGCTATGGGCGGAAACGGTGAGATCTATATCTTCGATATGGGCAAGCCGGTGAAGATCCTCGATCTGGCTAAAAGGATGATCCGTTTGTCCGGTAACCCGAACGTGAAAATTGAGTTTACCGGTCTGCGCCACGGCGAGAAATTGTATGAGGAGTTGTTAAACCTGAAGGAACTCACCAAGCCGACCCATCATGAGAAAATCATGATCGCAGATGTCAGGGAATA
This sequence comes from Proteiniphilum sp., assembly GCA_028709605.1. Lineage (GTDB taxonomy): Bacteria > Bacteroidota > Bacteroidia > Bacteroidales > Dysgonomonadaceae > Proteiniphilum. The sequence goes on along the minus strand of JAQVWR010000060.1, from coordinate 2,565 downwards.
TGAATATGCGGAGGTGTGTCAGCAGATCGATAACCTGATCAAGGTGTCATACGATTATGATGATATGCGCACGGTGAAGAAGATGAAGGAGATCGTGCCCGAGTTCCGGAGCATTAACTCTCCCTTTGAGGCAGTGGATCGGCTGCTGGAAAAGATCGCAAACGGAGCGGAGATCCTGAAAAAATAGGGGCGCTGTTGCGCAGCACGGCATCATTCGCTGAATTCACTCTGGGTATCGCACAGTTTGGCGTAATAGCCTCCCAGTGCATAGAGGGAGGCATGCTGACCTGATTCCACGATCTGTCCATCCCGCATCACATAGATCTCATCGGCATTCTTGATGGTGGAGAGCCGGTGTGCGATCACAATGGTGGTGCGGTTTTGCATCAGCTTTTCCAAAGCATCCTGTACCAGCCTTTCCGAGTCGGTGTCCAGCGCTGAGGTGGCCTCATCCAAGATCAGTATCTCCGGGTTCTTCAGGATGGCTCGTGCAATGCTGATGCGTTGCCGTTGACCTCCCGAGAGCTTTCCACCCCGGTCGCCTATATTGGTGTGGTATCCTTTCTTCGTTGCCATAATAAATTCGTGTGCATTGGCGATTTTTGCCGCTTCAATCACCTGCTCTTTACGCACATCGGTCACCCCAAAAGCGATATTGTTGTAAAAGGTGTCGTTGAAGAGGATCGCCTCCTGGTTGACATACCCTACCAGCGAGCGCAGATCATGCAGAGTGACATCTTTGATGTTTACGTTGTCAATATAAATCCCTCCTTCCTGGATATCATAAAAGCGTGGCAGCAGGTCGGCCATCGTCGACTTGCCAGAGCCGGACTGTCCCACCAGTGCGATGGTTTTTCCTTTTTCAATATGCAGGGTTACATCACGGATCACCCAGTCGGAATTGTATCTGAACCATATATTTTTATAGGCAATCTCCTTCCGGAAAGATAATGTCGTGGGATGTTGTGGCTCTCGGATTGTATTTTTCGCATCCAGGATCCGGTCGATGCGCTCCATTGATGCCAGACCGCGTTGTACCGCATAGGCCGATTTGGAGAACTCTTTGGCGGGATTGATGATGCTGTAGAAGATGGTGAGGTAGTAGATAAAGGTGGCGGCATCGATCACCCCTCTTCCTCCCAGAATGAGCGATCCCCCAAACCAGAGGACGATGGCGATGGTGATGGTGCCCAGCAGCTCGCTCATGGGGTGGGCCAGCTGTTGCCTGCGGGCGATCCGGTTCGACATTCGCCGGAACTGATTGCTCCCGGCATGAAACTTCTCCGAGATCTTCCCCTCCGCATTGAAAGCCTTGATGACTCGTAACCCGCTTAGGGTCTCTTCCACCTGAGACATCAGTTCACCCCACATGTTCTGTGCCTCAAAGGAGCTTCTCTTCAGTGAGCGTCCCACCCTGCCCATGATAAACCCCATTCCTGGCAGCACCACCAGCACAAAGAGCGTGAGCTGCCAACTCAGGATGGTCATTGTGGTGAGGTAGATGACGATGAGGAGGGGGTTTTTGAAGAGCATGTCGAGCGAGCTCATCACCGAGCTTTCCACCTCATTCACATCACCCGATATGCGGGAGAGGATATCCCCTTTTCGCTCTTCCGAGAAGAAGCCGATGGGCAGGGAGAGGATCTTGTCGTTGATCCGGTTTCGGATATCCTTTACCACACCGGTGCGGATGGGGATCACAAAGTAAGAACCCAGATAGGCTGTGCCGGTCTTCAGCAGGGTCATCACGATCAGTATCACCGCCAGTATCATCAGCGTGAAGCTGCCTCCGTGGGTGTCGATAAGCTGGGTGATATACCAGTTCACATTGTTGAATGCAATATTGATAAAGGAACCATTGCCGCTGTTCCAGGCAATAAAGGAATAGGTTTCGGTATTCACCTTGAACAATATCTGCAGGATCGGAATGATGGTGGCTAGGGAGAAGACATTCAATACGGCAGTAAGAATGTTGAAGAAAAATGTCAGAAACAGCTGTTTCTTATAGGGGGGCAGAAATCGTTTTAAAATATGGATGATACCTTTCATTGTGGTGTGATTTGTTTCGACTTTCTATTATTATATAGGGTTACTCCCTTATTTTTTTTGCGAAGATACGTATTTCTTGGCATTGCTTTTCACATTTTGCTTCTTTTCTCCCCTTCCCGTTACGGATCGGCTGGTTGACGGCGGCATCCCGCAGGACAAAAAAAAGGGTCATTTCGCATCCTTTTCCCGATTTTTGGGGTAGCGGCTTCCATCGTTTCTGCAGTGAAAAAAATCCGGTTTTTCCCAATCTCCTTTTTTGGGAAAAAATAGTCGTTTTTTTTCTTTTGCGTATAAAGTTGGAAATCATTTTGTTATTTCGGATGGGAGGTAAAAACAAAAAAATAATTGATTTTTTTCCGTGAATATGTTTGGATGGTAAGAAAACTCTCCATATCTTTGCACCCGCTTTTGAGAGGAACGCCTCAGGGAAAGCAGACGAGAAGCGATCTTTAGAATATTTCCATACACATTTAGATAAGACATAAAGCAGAGTATACAAGGGTCTGATTTGTTCGA
>JAQVWR010000135.1 GCA_028709605.1 Proteiniphilum sp. | reverse complement strand
GATGAATGTCCGTGCATCATGAGGCGCAGAAAGCAGGATTCCCTGCAAGTATGCTGTGGCAGGTGACGGATAATGCCGAGACATCGGTTTTGAAGCTGAGTGGGCGAAATGGGCTCACGATAGCTTTATTTTTTTTGTAAAATTTTTGGGAAAATATATATGACGGGCTGCCTCTTCGGCGGCTTTTTTTGTTTTTTGAAAGAGATGAATGGGATATTCATCTCTAATTTTCAGGAGAAGGTAAATCAAAATATGTTTTTTTCTATCTTTGTGCAATTATCTAACAAAAAGAACAATTTACTATGGATGTATTATCTGCCAGATTGTCGGCCTTGTCGCCTTCAGAAACATTTGCGATGGCACAGAAAAGCAATGAACTGAAGGCTCAGGGCATTGATGTGATCAATATGAGTGTGGGGGAACCTGATTTCACCACTCCCGGTCATATCAAGCAGGCAGCGAAAAAAGCGATTGACGATAATTTTTCATTCTACTCACCGGTAGCGGGGTTTGCCGATTTGAAGAAAGCGGTGTGCGAGAAGCTGCACAAAGAAAACGGACTGGAGTATACTCCGGCACAAATTGTGGTTTCCGGCGGTGCCAAACAATCCCTCTGCAACGTGATTCTTTCCATTGTGGACAGAGGGGATGAGGTGATCATCCCCGCTCCCTATTGGGTCAGCTATCCTGAAATGGTGAAGCTGGCGGAAGGAACACCGGTTTTTGTAGATGCCGGGATCGATCAGGCGTTCAAGATCACCCCGCGGCAGCTGGAAGAGGCGATCACTCCGAGAACCAAAGCCCTGATTCTCTGTTCGCCGTCGAACCCCACCGGGAGCGTGTATACGCAGGAAGAGTTGAAGGCGATGGTGGCGGTACTGGAAAAACATCCCCATGTATACGTGATTGCCGATGAAATCTATGAACATATCAATTATGTTGGAAAGCATGAGTCGATTGCACAATTTGACGCCATCCGCGATCATGTGGTGGTGGTGAACGGCGTGTCGAAGGCGTATGCCATGACCGGCTGGCGTATCGGCTGGATCGCGGCGCCGCAATGGATCGCTTCCGCCTGCAGCATGTTGCAGGGGCAATATACCTCCGGCCCATCCTCTGTTTCCCAAAAAGCAGCCGTAGCCGCCTATACCGGTGATCAGGCCTGTGTGAAGGAGATGCGTACCGCCTTTGAAAGAAGAAGAAACCTGATTGTCTCCCTGTTGAAAGAGATTCCCGGCTTGAAGGTGAGCAAACCGATGGGAGCTTTCTACATCTTCCCTGATTGCAAGAGCTACCTGGGTAAGTCTTATCGTGGCAGGAGGATAGAAACCGCTACCGATCTGGCGATGTATCTCCTGGAAGAGGGGCATGTCGCCTGCGTGGGGGGCGATGCGTTCGGGGCACCGGGATGCATCCGTCTTTCGTATGCCATCTCCGATGAGAATATCCAAAAAGCCGTTGCGCGAATGAAAGATGCACTGGCCAGGTTATCCTGATAAGAGACGGAGGTTATGCAGCCCGGTTCAGTAAACGAATCGGGTTTCATTTTGAGAGCAGCGATGTTCACAGTGTCGCTTCAATCACTACCGGAAAGTGATCAGAGGGGAACCGGCCGTACGGGACGTCGTTCAGCACTCCATATTTTTTCACGGTGATGTCGGGTGTGACCCAGATATAATCGAAGCGGTCTTTCATGGGGGCATCGGGCCTGAAGGCATTGAAGGTCCCTTCTGTTCCGTAAGGAGGCGTTTGTGTGACCCGGTAGGAGTCGTGCAATATGCCCGCATCACAGATGATCCGGATCGGTTCTGACTCAGGTGTGGCGTTGAAGTCGCCGGTTACAAAAACCCTCTTCTTCCCTGCTATCCGGTTGATCTTTTCAATCAGCAAGAGCGAGGAATTCTTTCGTGCCTCTTTGCCTTGGTGGTCGAAATGCACATTGAAGAGGAAGAAGGTTTTACGTGATTGCTGATCCCTGAATTTTGCCCAGGAGCAGATGCGGTTGCAGCAGGTGGCATCCCAGCCTTTTCCCGGCACCTCGGGAGTCTCGGAGAACCAAAAATCCCCGTGTTCGAGCAGTTCAAAGCGAGTAGTCCTGTAGATGATCGCCGAATGCTCCCCGGCATCCTTGCCGTCATCACGACCGCCGCCCGCGTAAGCGTATCCTCCCAGCTCGAGGATCCCTTCCAACTGGTGTTTGAATCCCTCCTGTGTGCCGATCAGATCCAGGTCGTGGAACCGTATCAACCCTTTCACCAGTTCTTTTCTTTTCGGCCAGGCATTCTCCCCGTCGTTGGGTGTGTCCAGCCTCAGGTTGAAAGTGGCCACGTTGAAAGTTGCCATTGGTTTTTGTTGTGCCCTAAGCCCAGTGATGAACAACAGGCTCAGGCAGATACATGTCATTGTGCGTTGCATATGTTTGTCGCTTTATCCGGGCCGATACTTTTGCCTATGTAGGCAAAGGATCAGAGCCTATTCGTTTCAAAATTAGTTTCTTTTCTTCATATAGGCAAGGAAACAGCTGAAAGATCAATTAGGATATCGCCTGCCGGAACGCTCCTCCCAAATATGACACACCAAATGAATGGCTGTTTCTCATTTTTTGCTACCTTTGCATCTTGATTTTTTGTATGGTATAAATTCATTGACAATGACTAAAAGATTTCCGGAATACGATCAGTTGAATCTTTCCGATGTAAACAGAGCAATGTTGGA
>JAQVWR010000134.1 GCA_028709605.1 Proteiniphilum sp. | reverse complement strand
ATAAGAAAAGCATCTTCTTCAGTTCATCCATACAGCAATTACCTCCTTCCTGTCGTAGGTGCGGGCCAGCGACGTTACCCTCGCCGGCCGTGACAGGTCTCTCAGGCGGGGATCCGGCAACGATCCGGCAAGAGATAAACAATAGGCCTAAAAGTTAAACTGTTCAAGGCCTGTTGCTTCAGCCGGATCTATTTCACTGCGTAACCTACTACTACGATTGCATTTTCAGGGATCTCACCCCTGAGAGGTTCAACCTTGTCTCCACCCTCCAAACGGAAAAAGAATTGAGCACCCGTAGTCATACCGGTTGCTTCCCCGTTCAGCTTCGCCGGTGTCCAGTCAGGCATCAGCCCTATTACCCTTATCACCTCTTTGTCGAGAGAGGGATCCACCCCTTTCACTATTCGCACAAATGTCACCTTACCTTTTGTATCAATGTTATAGAGTGCTTCAACCAGACCCTGTATCCCATTCTCCTGCGCGATCACCGGATATTTGATATTGTCGGCAAGAAAACGCATATACGCCTCCTCCCCTCCGGGAAAGATGGCCGGCTCCATGTTTTTCATCTTTTCCTGGAAAGCCTGCTTTTGAGCATCTGTTGGGGGAGTGTTGTTCAGATTGAAAACAATGGGTACCGTATACCGTACATTCACCGGTTGGCCACGTTGCTTACCCGGTTTCCAGTCGGGCATCAGTCCCAGTACACGCAATGCCTCGGCATCGAGTGCCGGGTCCACGCCACGTGCAACCTGCAGGTCACCGATCCTGCCATCTTTGTTCACCACAAAGTGACAAATCACGCGCCCCTGAATACCTTTCTTCTGTGCCGCTACCGGGTAACGGATACTGTCGGAGAGAAATTTCATCATGGCAGCATTTCCACCGGGAAACTCGGGTGGGTTCTCCACAACCTCAAAAATCTCTTCCTTCTGCTTTTCAGGAGGCGGGTTGTTCAGGCTTTGTTCCTGCACCACTGCCTGCTCCGGTTCCGGTGAGCCTTCTTCAACTACGGCGGACACTGGCGACCGCTCCTGTGTGAGCTCTTCGACAACAGGTGTCAACGCACCGCTCTCTTCATCCGCTGGCTCACGCTCAGCAGCATACAGGCTGTTCGCCGTTACAAACAGCAGCGCCAGAGGGAGGATCAGCAGATATCTGCCCAGCTTGTATAGGGGCGATTTGGATTGATTCATCATCATAATACGTTGTTTAATTTGTGAAACATTGAAATTATTTACGATCGAAACTGCAGTTTCTTGAAAGGTCAGCCGTAAAAGGTGGTATTGGTACTCGCGGCTGTTCACCCCTTGAGTAAGCACGCCCTGATCGGCCAGATACTCAAGATTCATCGCCATCTCCCGCTTCATCAGCCAGACAAAGGGGTTCCACCAGAAGAGTATGCAAAGCAGCTCAATGAGCAGGATGTCTGCCGAATGCACCTGTTTCGCATGTGTCTGTTCATGCAGCAGGATCTGATTGAGCTCCGCATCGGTATACTTTTGGGTATGGATAAATATCAGGTGAAAAAATGAAAAGGGGGGCGCATCATCCCTGAGCCGATAAACCGGTATCCCGCAAATCGCTTCCAATTGACTCTTTTTCCGGATGCGCCAGAGGGATATCAGCTGACTGACAAAGCGAAAGAAGCAAAAAAGGATACCTATGGCATACATCAGGGAAAAGAGGATCTCCCAGGGGATGGTACGCGGAGAATCCACGACCCCGGCCTGCACTGTGGTCATCACCGGTTCTCCAATCAGTATCGAAACATCGGCCTGGGGCGAGGTTCGCGAAAAAAAACCGATGAGTAACCCAGGAGTGGAAAGGGTGATAAACGGATAGAGCAATGAGAAGAGAATCACCGACAGGAAAAAGAAACGTCGCAGCTGCAAAAAAGTGTCTCTTCTCAACACCATGAGATAGAGGATGAAGAAGAGCGACAAGGCGACGTTCGCTTGTATCAGGTATCGCAAAAAAGGCTCCATGGTCTGCTTCCGTTACAGATAAAACCGATGATTTACTCCTGACCTTTTTCAATCAGCCGTATGATCTCCGTGAGATCCTCTCTGGTGATCTTCTGTTCTTTGGCAAAAAATGATACCAGTTCCTTGTAGGAATTGTCGAAGTAGCTCTGTACCACTCCCGACAAAAAATGCCTCTTGTATGCGGACTCCGAAATCAGCGGCTTAAACACCTTTACATTACCAAACCGCCACTTGGTCAGATAGCCTTTCTGCTCCAGTTTGTTGAAAATAGATGCTACCGTGGTATAAGGCGGTTTCGGCTCTTCCAGCTTCTCCACTACATCCTTGATGGCGCACTCGTTCAGTTGCCAGATCTGCAGCATCACATGTTCTTCCTGAGGAGTTAATCGTTCCATTTGTGTTCAATCATACAATTACATTACCGCAAATTTACGAACTTTTCGTAGTAAACAAGTTTTTTCATGTTTTTTTAGCGTTAAATAAACGTAAACGAAAAAAGCTGTCCCAACAGATTCCTGTTGAGACAGCCCTTAGATAGTTACGGATAGTGTGTCAGGCCTGTTTTTCGAACTCCTGCATGCAGTGGATCAATGCCTCTACCGCCTCTTTGGGGCAGGCGTTGTAGATGGAAGCACGGAAGCCGCCTACGGAACGGTGCCCCTTGATGCCCACCATGCCCCTCTCTTTGGCAAATTCCAGGAAAGCGGCCTCTTTCTCCTTGTGGTCGTCGCTCATCACGAAGCAGACGTTCATCAGAGAGCGGTCCTCTTTGGCAGCTGTCC
>JAQVWR010000059.1 GCA_028709605.1 Proteiniphilum sp. | reverse complement strand
ACTCCGTGCCAACACTTTCGAGGGATCCTGCAGGTCCAGCAGTAAAGCCCCCAGGCAATATCGGTGGGCAGCATTCGCACCATGGTAGATCTCCAACCATCCCTCCTCTGTTCTGATAGGGGGACCTCCCGCACCCACGCGTGCCGAATCCCAGGAGCCTTCACGGGTAGTGGCGATACATCTGTGGTTACCCCAGTGGATCCGGTCAGGTGATTCCGCAATCCACATGTAGTTGCCACCCAGTTCCGGGCTGCTGGGACGATGAAGAGCATAGTATCTACCGTTGATCTTTTCTTCGAAGAGAGCACAATCCTTGTTGTGCGGCGGGAAGATCATTCCTTTTCGGTGCAGCTCCTGAAAGTCCCGGGTGATGATCAGTCCCACACCCACCGCCACCGGGGAAACCTCGGTGAAAGTCAGGTAATATCCGTCCTTCATTGTGGCAATGCGACAATCCTCGATTCCGAACGATTCGAGGGGCCCCTTACCGAAAATGGGCGGATAGTCCGGGTCTTCCTGAAAATGGATATCATCCTCACTGTATACCAGTCGCAGATAGGAAAGGGTGGTGAGATAGTTACGACCTTGGTAGCGGATTACACGAGGATCGGATGCATCCAGGCGGGGATCGGTCTGTTCGAAATGCATGATCTCAATCTCTCCTTTTTCATTATACACGGGAAAACTGATTATTCCTTCCTGTTGTCTGGGTCTTTCAGCTACCCTGAGCAGAAGCCATGTTTTCCCGTTCATTCGGCAGACACCCGGGTTGAGCAGGCAGGTAATCTCCATACCCTCGATACCGGGTTTCAGATCTATAGGTGTGAGCAGCGGGTTTTGATGAAAACGTGTTGCTATATCCATGATAATATTTTTTTGTTCGAATCAAAATTAGGCAATCGTGAGAAATACGGGTATACTATCATTTCAATTGGGTATACAGAATTTACAGAAGCGAAAAAACATACTATTCTGTTTGTTTTCAGCAATGAAAAACAGCGTCGTAATCGGTTTTTTATCGTATATTTGAGGGAAGAATCCCAAAAATATGAATCACGGGGTTTACATAATATTCCTGTTTTACACGACATTACTCTTTTCGGAAAATTACGATATCAGGATACTGAGCAACAAGGAAGGATTGTCGAACAGCTCCGTCAACGTGGTTTTTCAGGACTCCAATGAGCTGATGTGGTTTGGAACCTGGGACGGTCTGAACCGGTATAACGGGAAAGAGTTCCGGGTCTATAAACCTTCGGCAGGCGATGATCAGAGCATTAGCAACAATATCATTCGGGATATCATCGAGGAGAAGAAAGACTATCTGTGGATCGCTACCGATTGGGGAATCAACAGAATGAATGTGCGGGAGAACAAATTCGAACGTTTTTTTGTGGATTCGCTGAACAGGGAGATTACCAACGAACACTCCTATCTCATTGCGGGCAATAGCAAAGGAAGAATTATCGCATCTGTGTATCAGCAGGGGGTATACTTCTTTGATCCTTCCTCCCAACGTTTTTTGCCGCTGCAAACGGGTGATCGACTTAACATCAGAAAGATCATACTGGACGAGCGTGATCAGCTTTGGGTATTGACGAGAGAAAAGCAGCTCTTCAGGATGGACCTCAAGCTGGTAGATCAGAAGCTTAAAATTGTCAAAACAACCCAATTCCTTCCCCATAGTGGCATAGAACAGATTTTCTACTGTTCTTCGTGTGAGTTGCTGATGCAGGCAAACAATGAGACCATCTATCAGTATCACCCTGCAACGCAGGAGATGATTCCGCTGCAGATAAACGGGGTGACAGGTTTCCTGGACGACATCGGCTTGTTGGATGGTTCGGTATACCTGGCCGCCTCAAGGGGTTTATACCGATATGTAGCCGGTGAAGGAGTGCAGCCCGTGATTGTCGGAACAAACATACTGGATATTCATATCGGCACGCAGGACATCATCTGGGCCGGTACAGATATGCAAGGTATCTGGAAGGTGGTTCCTTATAATGAGAAATTCACGACTTACTCCATAGAGGATATTGTAAGGGACAGAAATCAGAGCAGTGGCGCGGTAAGAACGTTTCTGGAGCTTGATGCAAACACGCTGTGGGTTGGTACAAAGGGCGCCGGTATATTCAGTTTCATCGAAAATAAACGGACGGGATTAATGGATTGTAACCAACAGTTTACTACTGCAGATGGATTGCTGAGCAATGCTGTTTTCGAAATAGTGAAGGGAAACAGGGGAGAATTATGGATAGGAACCGACGGAAACGGATTGAACTATTATGATAAGAAGACCCGTTGTTTTCACTGTTTGCAACTTCCCGAAAATCTCTCTTTTTCGTCGGTTTATGCCATTTTACCCCGCCCGGACAATGTGCTGTGGATCGGTACGAGCGGTTACGGGATGTACCGGCTGGTGATTGACCCCTCATCTCATCCCTATCGTGTGTCCGATTATAAGCAATATCTGTTTAAGGAGGGAGAGTCGTCACTCAGCAACAATATTGTCTACGCAATTATTCCGGGTGGCGACGATTATTTGTGGATCGCTACCCGTGGTGGTGGGGTCAATAGATTTGATCTTCAGACTGGTACTTTTGAGCAATACAAGTTATCGGAGAACCATCCCGGTTATTATGGTCAGGATGATGTGCTCTGTCTGTATGAGGACCTTAGAGGGTATCTCTGGGCCGGGACCAGTATGGGATTGAATCGATTTACCTGGAAGGATGATGAGGAGCCGAAGATCATCAATTTCAACGAATCGGGCGGTTTGCCTAACAACACCATTCACGGGATGCTCATGGATGCCGGCGGGCAACTATGGGTCAGCACCAACAACGGGCTGGCCAAGCTGATCCCGGAGAACGGCTCATACCGGATTATCTCCTATTTTGCCGATGACGGACTACAAGACAATGAATTTTCCGATGGAGCCTGCTATGCTTCCCGCTATACACCAGACTTCTATTTTGGAGGGATCCGTGGATTCAGCAGGTTCAATCCGCTTGAAATCAGTCAGAATGAATACATGCCTCACATATGGATGGATGCCTTTTATGTGGATAATATTGAATCGGATCTGTCAGACTATCTCGTAGAAAAAAAGGGGAAAAAAACCCTTTCATTATCCTACAGTAACAACTCATTCGGCTTTTCATTTGTTCCTATTGACTACTTGGCATCAGGCAAGTGTGAGATCTCCTACATGCTGGAGGGGTATCACAGCGAGTGGGTCCATCTCGGAACCTCTAACATGGTGGTGTTTACCCATTTGCCAAAAGGTGACTATTTTCTCAAAGTGAGAAGCAGCAATGCCAACAAGATCTGGGGGGATACCCTTTTCACCCTTCCGGTGATGATCACCCCGCCTTGGTGGGACACCAGGGCAGCCTATCTGTTGTATGCCCTGCTTTTGACGGGAGTGCTCTATCTGATCAGAAAGGTGACCCTCTATCGGATGAAAGTGGCGAATGACCTGAAGATAAAGGAGCTCGAGAAACAGAAAATGGAAGAGATTCATCAGGGTAAACTCAGCTTTTTTACCAATATTGCACATGAGTTCTCCAACTCACTGACCCTGATCTACGGTCCCTGTGAGAAGTTGATACAGGAGAACAAAAACAGTTATTTGACCCGAAAGTATCTGAAGGTGATCCGGTCGAATGCGGAACGAATGCAGAAGCTGATTGAACAGTTGGTAGAGTTCAGAAAGGCTGAAACCGGCCACCTGCAGCTGAAAGTGGAAAAGGTGGATGTGCCCGAACTGATTCGTTTTGCAATGGATCATTTTCTGGAGTTATTGGAACAGAAGAAGATCGATTGTACTTTTACCGCGACGCCTGAACAGATCGTCTGGCAGACAGACAGGGAGAGTCTCGAGAAAATTATTTTCAATCTGCTGTCCAACGCTGCCAAATACACGCCGGAAGGGGAGCATATCTCTATCGATCTCAGCACGGACGATCAACTGTTGACCTTCGTAATTACCAATAGTGGAGTCGGGATCCGTCCTGAGTGTTTTGAGAGACTCTTTGATCGGTTTGAGGTACTAAATCAATTTGAGAAGGAGCTCTCTTCCAGCACCCGTTCCCGTCATGGGATGGGGCTGGCATTATGTAAAAGTATTGTACAGGTGCTGAAGGGAGATATCGATGTGTTAAGCGACGGTGAACAGTATACATCCTTCGTGGTGAAACTACCGGAACTGGTAATGACTTCTTCCGCAGGGGGGGCGCATTTGCCAGCGGGAGGCGGCACGCTTTCACTGATCTCTGATCTGTCGCCGCAGGAAGCCGAGATAGAAGGTGAAAACATGGTACAGCAGAAGCTGACAAGTCCCGGTGAAGACTACCTACTGGTGGTGGAGGATGATCCGGAGATACGCACCATGATCAGCGATCTTCTGTGTGCTGCTTACCGAGTGGAAGAAGCCACTAACGGGAAAGAGGCTTTTGAGCTGTGTATCAGGCAAAGACCGGTACTGGTCATCAGTGATATCCTGATGCCGGAGATGAACGGAGTGGAGTTTACGAGGCGAATGAAAAACTCGGAGTTCACCCGTCATATCCCCATCATCCTCCTTTCCTCAAAAAATTCTATTCAAAGCCAGATAGAGGGGCTTGAATCAGGTGCTGATGCCTATATTGGAAAACCTTTTAACTTCAGACATTTGGAGGTGCTCGTGGAAAGCCTGCTCCAAAAAAAAACGCTCCTTGAGGATTACTGCAGTTCTCCCTATTATGCCCTTGAACAGTATGAGGGAACACTGATCCATAAAGAAGATAAACGCCTGTTAATGAATATCCTGCATGTGATTTACGACCATCTTAACAACGAGGATCTTTCCATCGATTTTATTGCGAAAGAGACAGCCATCAGTAAAATGCAACTTTATCGGAAAGTGAAACAGATCACCGGCAAGACCCCCACCGAATTTATCCGCTCCGTCCGGTTGACGTATGCAGCCAAACAATTGAAGACCACCCATAAGACCGTCAAAGAGATCATCTACTCCTCCGGATTCAGCAATAAAGCTTACTTTTACAGGGAGTTCTCAAAACAATATGGCAAAACGCCAGGCGACTACCGAGGGACTGAGTCACTGGAGAACCATCTCAGTCACTAACAGGTTTGTCTTTCTGAATATAGAAGAGGAACCATGCGAACAACAGGATAGAGACAGTCAGGCCGGTTGAATAGGAGACGACTTTCGAAAGTGCAAATCCTTCGGGTGCCAGCAGGATATAGGAGGTAACGACCGCTGTCATGAACAGTGCCGGCAGCAGGGTGATCCGGTAGTTTTTCTTCTCACGGACAAGATACACAGTGATGGTCCAGAGGACCACGGTAGCCAGGGTCTGGTTCGACCAGGCAAAGTAACGCCAGATCACGTCAAAGTTGATTTTGGTGAGGGCAAAGCCGATCGCAAACAGGGGAACCGTGATCAGCAGCCTGTTTTTTACAGGCTTTTGATTGAAATGCAGCAAATCTCCCACGGTCAATCTGGCGCTGCGAAAAGCGGTGTCACCCGAAGTGATGGGGGCGGCCACCACACCCAAGATGGCAAGCAGTGCGCCAAATTTTCCCAACAGTGAATGAGAAATCTCATTTACCACCCATGCTGCATTGCCTTTCTGTGCCTGCATCACTTCGCCCAGCTCTCCGATCCCCCCGAAAAAACTCATGCTGATGGCTGCCCATATCAGGGCTACCATGCCTTCCATTACCATGGCACCATAAAATACTTTTCTGCCTTCTGTTTCATTTTTTATGCAACGCGCCATGAGCGGTGACTGGGTGGCATGAAACCCGGAAATTGCCCCACAGGCGATGGTGATGAACAACATGGGGAAGATAGGGAATCGTTCTTTGTCATAGTGGAAGTTATGCCAGTTGTCTGCCGTCAGCTCGGGAATGGCATATCCCTTTGCGATCAGGGCGACGATAAGGCTGATTGCCATGAACAGCAATGCAAAGCCGAACAGAGGATAAATCTTGCCGATGATTTTATCGATGGGCAGGAGGGTTGCCAGTACATAATAGGCGAAGATCACCCAGATCCAAAAGGTAAAATCCATCGCCATAGGAGTCAGATTCGCCAATAGGCCGGCAGGCCCGGAAATAAAGACCACCCCCACCAGGATGAGAAGCACCACCGTGAAGAGACGCATGACCTGTTTGGCGGTTCTTCCCAGATAAATGCCGATGATCTCGGTGATGCTCAGGCCGTTGTGCCTGACAGACAACATGCCGGAGAAATAGTCGTGAACAGCACCGGCAAAAATGGTACCCAGTACGATCCAGAGGAATGCGACCGGGCCCCACAACGCTCCGGCAATCGCTCCAAAGATGGGGCCCAGGCCTGCGATGTTGAGAAACTGAATGAGGAGGACACGCCACCACGGCATCGGGACGTAGTCCACGCCGTCGCTCATGGTGAGGGCCGGTGTCGGTCTGTTGGGGTCTACTTCCATGATCTTTTCCAGATATCTGGAGTAGAAAATATAGCCGGCTGCCAACAGCAGCAGAGAAAGCAGAAAAGTGATCATAAAGCATCAAACCTTCAGGAATATTTTTCGCCGGTAAAGGAGATAGAGGAATAACCAGCCGATCAGGATATAGCCGGCTGACATGACAAGCGGAGCCCATTTCTCCGGAAAGAGAGTGGCGATGCCGCGGAAGAAAAACTCATTGGCATTTCCCCATCTGATGATCCTGTTTGCCAGGTAAATTGTGAGGGGATTCATTCCGATTACGACAAAAAAGAATGCCCACTTTTTGTATTTCCATACATCAATCACCAGATAAAAAAGCGCCATCAGCAATATGCTCAACCCGCCTACCCAGCAGACAAAAGAACTGGACCACAAGTTCTTGTTGATGGGGAATGCAAGATTCCACACCCGCCCCGCGATCAGCAGGATCATGCCTGCCAGGAGCATGTATAACACCTTTTTCATCGGTTTCAGACGGGTTAACAATAACTCACCGGTAAGGATACCCAGCAAGCCGGTGGCTGTGGCGGAGATCACAGCCAGTATCCCTTCGTTGTCCCCCACGTCGAAACAGCAAAAACGTCCCGGCAACAGGAGCCTGTCAATATAACTCGCTATATTGCCCCGCATCGAATAATGATCAGGATCCCCCAGATCGGGCGCCTTGAAGAAGACAAACAGCAGCCAATAGAAAAGTAAAAGCCCCCAGAACCAAACTACCCGTGTTTTCGTATTCTTCGTGTGCATAAAGATCAGAGCCGCAAACATCCAGGCCAGTCCAATTCGTCCCAGTACGCTTGCATAGCGCAGATTTGCAAAATCGAAGCTGATACCGTTATTGTAAACGATGCCGATCAGCACAAGGAGCAACCCTCTTTTGAAAATATGCTTGTACAGTGATTTTTCCCCATCTTTCCACCTCATGCGTTTGTGTGCTGAGAAAGGAAACGAGACCCCTGCAATGAATAAAAACAGCGGGAAGATCATGTCATAGGCGTGAAACCCGTGCCATTCCACATGAGTCATCTGCTGTGCCCACCCTTGCAGAAGGGGAAGTCCCGTCAAAGAACCCAGCAGGATAAAAAACTCGCCGGCCCCCATAATCCAGAACATGTCAAATCCTCGCAGAGCATCGAGCGATTTCAGTCGTTCCGGCTGATCAGGCGGAGTAATGTTCATTCCCATTTTTTTCTTGCAAACGAAGGTGTGCAGAGAATATGATGTTTCTCATTCCCTTCAGAAAATTTCTTCAACCACCTCGTTGAAATAGTTGATTGACTCTTTTATTTCGGGAAGGTTGTTCTCCCAGTTTGCTTCGTATTCTATGGTGAAATATCCCTTGAAGCCCTGGTGCTTCAGCTCCTCAAGCATTGCTTTCACGTTTAACACGCCGGTACCCCATACCACATCCTCAAGAGTGCCATCCGGATCCACCGGTGCAATATCTTTAAAATGCAGAGCAATGATCCTGCCTTTTAGTTGCTTGATGCACGCCAGCGGATCCAGGTCCATTCGTTTGAAATGACCCACATCCGCGCACGATCCCAGCAGTTCGCTCCTGTTTTCAATTGCGTTCAGCAGGATCTCCGGTTTCCAGTACGATTGTTCGCTTGGGTGGTTATGCACCGCCACTTTCATCTTGTAGTCTCTGGCAAGTTCTTCCACCACGTCCCAGTCGTCCAGGGCCGGTTCTGCGCTGATAAACTCCAGCTCCATCTCTTTGGCAAACCGGAAGATCTTCTCCCACTCGTCTCTTTGTGCGGTCCAGACGCCTGAAGAGATGATCTTGATTCCCTTCTCGGCAGCTATCGCTTTGAGCTTTGCCTGGTCGCCGCCACTCAATGTATATCCGAAAACGGCCTCCCCAAACTCACCGCCCATTTTCTGTCCGGGATAGATCTCAATATATTTGAGACCCAGTTGTTGTGTTTTGTCCAATGCTTCCACCGCCGTAAAGCGATGCAGGGTATAGGATTGCATGGATAACTTCCAGCCGGCTTTTTCAGCTTTCGTTCTCGGTTGGTTTGCGTTGCAGGCACTGCTCAGTGTGAATAATGCCAGTGTGGTGAACAGGATCAATATTTTTCTCATGATTGTGGAAAATTATGCATGCGTGTTCCCTGATCAGGGAACACGCATGTCAGGTGATTTATTTGTCAGCAGGCATTGCCGGCAGCGTGAACCCGTTGTGATAGGTATGCCTGATCCATTCGTTGGCCATCTCCAGTGCGTTGAAGTCGGCAAAGCGCCTGTCGAATTTGGGATCCCCGTCGATGACGGCATATTCATCTACGGTGACGATCCTGATCTTGTCGTTGGGTGAGATATTGGTGAACTGCATCTTCTCTCCGTCCCACTGGAGCTCACGGTGTAAGCCCTGCAGCCCGGAGAGTCGTGTTGCGAGCACGCCCATCACCACCATCTCATTGAAGGGGCCGGAGAACTGGAAGTTGGAAGAGGCCTCTCTTCTGTTGTCAGCTGACTCCTTGGCGGCTCTGATCCAATCCTGCTCATGTGCGTTGGTAGACCATATATCACCGTTTCCACCCGTTATTCTCGGGAGGGTGGGCTCTGGTTCGGTGAAATCGGCCATTTTGGAGATGGGCAACAAGGTGGGATTCATGCCGTAGCAACCGGTCATGATCTTGCCTTTTGTGCCAATCAGGATGATTCCTCCGTTGGAGTCCCCCATCATCTCACCGTCTTTCAGCTCTGCAGGCCGGTCGGGCAGGAGCCCTCCGTCGTACCAGTACACCTTCAGCTCCGGCATGTTCACCTTTCCCTTTGGCGGGCGTGCAGGAAACTTGTAGGTGACGATCTGTGCCTGTGGCGGCGAGTAGAGATTTGACAGGGTGGAGCTGGCCGACACGCTGACCGGATATTTCAGGTCGAGGGCCCAGTAGAGCGGATCCATGATATGACAGGCCATATCTCCCAGGGCGCCTGTTCCGAAGTCCCAGAACCCGCGCCAGTTCCATGGGGTATAGGCAGGGTCATACGGCCTTTTCTCTGCAGGTCCGATAAACAGATCCCAGTCGAGGGTCGCAGGAACAGGAACACCCCCCTTTGGTTCGGCCAGCCCTTGCGGCCAGATGGGGCGGTCGGTCCAGCAGTGAGCCTCGTAGACGTCACCAATGACGCCTGACTCTACCCACTCTGCCACTTGACGGCACCAGTCGAACGAGTTGCCCTGGTTACCCATTTGTGTGGCTACCCGGTATTTCTTGGCCAGCTTTGTGAGCAGCCGCGATTCATACACACTGTGAGTGAGCGGTTTTTGTACATAGGTGTGTTTGCCCATGGTAATGGCATGAGCAGCTATTCCGGCGTGTGTGTGGTCGGGTGTGGCTACCATGATGGCATCAATCGATTTGCCCATTTGGTCAAACATGATCCGCCAGTCTTTGAACTGTCGGGCTTTGGGAAAATCATTGAAAGTCTTTGCAGCGTATTTCCAGTCTACGTCGCAAAGGGCAACGATGTTCTCCGTTTTCATGTTGGCCAGGTTACGCCGGCCCACGCCTCCCACGCCGATACCGGCAATATTCAGTTTATCGCTGGGGGAGGTGTACCCGTGCGACTTCCCCAGAATGGAACCGGGGACGATGGTAATCCCTGCAGTAGTGAGGGCTGCCTGCTTTAAAAATTTTCTTCTAGAGATGGTCATCCTGTTTGTTTTTATGATTAGATAATACTGTCTATGATCGCTCAAATTGCCTCATCGCATTTGAATGCACAAGTTTACTGATTATTTTTCAAAACCCCAAAAAACAGGGGAGATATTTAAAATAATTAATATAATAGAGCAGGTTGGTAATATATTTACGGTAATTTTTGGGTGATGGCCCCGCATATAAAACTAAATGCTGTATTTTGTGTGATCTAATTTCAAAAGTGCTATATTTGCCTGTTGAGTCATAAAGAAAAAGGAAAAAGGACTGCAGTTGTTTGACGGTCCGAGTCATGATTGTTCCGAACACCAAATACCGGGAGACATCCATATGCGATTTACAGTACGATTATTTTTTTTCTGGGTCTCTGTTTTTCTGATCTTTTATTTGGCCGTAATAGGGGTTGTCTACCTGTTCTGGAGAATCCATATTGATTTCTGGCAGGCAGCACTGGTTTTTTTTCTGGTGGGGATCATCCCTCCGGGAGTGATCACCGCCTATTTCTTCCGGCGGCTTGATTATATGGAGTCGGAGAAACGGGATCCTCCCCCTTTTACGGGACAGAAAAAAGCCTGTTTCCAGTTTAAAGCACGTACTACCCACCCCTTTGATGAGGTACTGCAGCGGATAGACCGTCAATGGATCATCTCATTTTCGGATCGTAAAAACCGGGTGTTGAAATTCCGGACCGACGCAAGGATGCAATCCTGGGGGGTGGGAGGATATCTCAGCATGACAGACGACGGAACCGTCGAAGTGATTGTTTATCCGATTCACCCCGCGTCGAAACGTGAGGAGGTGATGCTGAATCAACTGCTTAGGATGATGGCTTCCGTCCTGAAAAACTGAATGGCCACCCTATAGGGCCCGGCAGGTGCGCCTCTCGGTGTAACCTATTCGGACGGTTGTTCGCAATAGCGGATCACTTCCTCATGCACAAACCGGAGAAAGTGGTTGTGTTGTTCCGGGGTGATCCGGTCGGGATAGCTCAGGATCAAGAGCTCCTGCGGCTGCGCCTCGAGCCGGTAGGGGAGATGCACAAACCGATAGGGAGTAAGCGTAAAACCTGCTCTTTCGTAAAACTGCAGTCTGCGCACAGACTGCTCATTCACCAACGGGTCGATTTCTAAGATGATGGTGTGTCTCGCGTCCCGTAAATAGCGTAACATCTGTGATCCATATCCGTGGCCTCGCAATCGCGGATTGACGGCCAGATACTCCAGATAGCGATAGCCATCCCACTCCCAGAAGAACATCATCCCCACCAGCTCGCCGCCTTCCCATGCCGACAAGGGAAAGAACCGCTCATCGGCACAAGCCAGCAGATGATCCTCTTTTTTTCGTCGCTCTGCCTCCGGGAAACTATCTTCATAGAGTTCCCATACCCTGTTCCAGCGTTCATGCTCTC
>JAQVWR010000012.1:13986-44783 GCA_028709605.1 Proteiniphilum sp. | reverse complement strand
TTTGCACCCGCAAAGTTTGATTGTTTGCAAAGAGGTTATGCATCGTAAAAGATTATAAAATGGAGATTGTCTGGTTATTGTTGTCGCTTGTGATTCTTTATTTCGGTGCCGAAGGGTTGGTGTCGGGGGCTGCCTCCCTCGCCAGGCGAATCGGCATCAGTCCCCTGGTGATCGGACTCACCATTGTGTCGGTGGGGACGAGTGCCCCGGAGCTGCTGGTCAGCGTGAAAGCTGCTCTCAACGGACAGGGTGCCATCTCGGTGGGGAACGTGCTGGGATCCAACTTTTTCAACGTGGGCATTATCCTCAGCATCTCCGCGCTGATCTACCCGCTGGCGGTAAAGCGGCAACTGTTGAAGCTCGATGTGCCGGTGATGGTGGCCGCCTCCCTGCTCTTTTTTCTTTTCTTTCTCGATTGCACCATCTCCCGCCTGGAGGCGCTGATCTTTGTACTGTCCCTCATCACCTATATTACCTATATGTTACTCTCTTCACGAAAGGAGCAGAAGGAGCAGAAGGAGGATGATGAGGAGGAGGAGATCCGGATGAGCAAACACTGGCTGCTCGATATCTTTTTTATCGCTGCGGGGTTGGCTGCGCTGGTCTACGGATCGGATCTGCTGGTGGCGAATGCGGTGATCATTGCCGGGTGGCTCGGGATGTCGGAGGCGCTGATCGGGCTTACCATCGTGGCGGCAGGCACCAGCATGCCGGAGCTGGCCACCTCGGTAGTTGCGGCATTGAAGAAACGTTCCGACATCGCCATCGGTAATGTGGTGGGTTCGAATATCTTCAATATCCTGCTGATTCTGGGTGTTACCGGCCTGATCGGCCCGGTGAGCGCCCCCGACATCCATTACGGGGACGGGCTTTTTAACTTGTGCATCGGCGTGCTGCTCTGGCTCTTTATGAAACGGAGCTCACGCATCAAACGGGTCCAGGGAGCGGTCTTTTTGGCAATGTACCTGATCTACTTCGTTGATAAGTTGTTCCTTATTTAACGGTCAGCTCTTTGGCATTCGCTACCTTTTCGTGCAGTAGCGCCAGCTCCAGCACCTGCTTCACATCATCTACATAGTGGAAGGTGAGTCCTTTTACATAGTCGGGGTTGATCTCCTCAATATCCTTTTTGTTCTCGCTGCAGAGGATCACATCTCTGATGCCTGCCCGCTTGGCGGCCAGGATCTTCTCCCGGATCCCCCCCACCGGCAGCACCTTGCCCCGCAGGGTGATCTCACCGGTCATCGCCAGGTTGGCACGCACCTTGCGCTGGGTATAAGCTGAGGCCAGTGAGGTGATCATGGTGATGCCGGCCGACGGCCCGTCTTTGGGAATGGCTCCCTCCGGCACGTGGATGTGGGTGTTCCAGTTTTCGAAAATGTCCGGATCGATACCCAGCTCCTGTGCATGGGCGTGGATATATTCCATGGCCAGCATCGCCGACTCTTTCATCACTTCCCCCAGGTTGCCTGTCAGGGTCAGCTTGGAGCCTTTCCCGCGGCTCAGTGAGCTTTCAATAAAGAGGATGTCGCCTCCCACGACAGTCCAAGCCAGACCGGTCACTACGCCGGCATAGTCGTTGCCCTGGTAGCGATCGCGCGAATACTCTTCTATTCCCAGATACTCCCGAAGCTGTGAAACCTTGAGTGATTGGGGGTAGGGCTCGTCGGAGGCGATGCGGCGCGCCACCCGTCGCATGATCTTGGTGATCTTCTTGTTCAGCTCGCGCACGCCCGACTCGCGGGTATAGTGTTCGATAATGCGTTGCAGCGTGGGTTTGGGGATGTTGAAGGCTCCTTTCTCAATGCCATGGTTCTGCAGCTCCCTGGGCACCAGGTGGCGGTGGGCGATCTCGATCTTCTCCTCGGTGATGTATCCTCCCACATTGATCAGCTCCATGCGGTCGAGCAGCGGCTGCGGGATGCTGTTCAGGTTGTTGGCCGTAGCGATAAAGAGCACCTTCGACAGGTCGTAGTCGATGGAGAGGTAGTTGTCGTGAAACGACATGTTCTGCTCCGGATCGAGTACCTCCAGCAACGCCGAGGAGGGGTCGCCCCGAAAATCATTGCCGATCTTGTCCACTTCATCCAGCACAAAGACCGGATTGGAGGAACCTGCCTTCTGGATGTTCTGGATGATCCGACCCGGGATGGCGCCGATATAGGTGCGGCGGTGACCCCGTATCTCTGCCTCATCATGCAGTCCCCCCAGTGACATTCGCACATACTTGCGGTTGATCGCCTCGGCGATGGATTTGCCCAGAGAGGTCTTGCCTACACCCGGAGGACCGTAGAGGCAGAGGATGGGCGACTTCAGGTCGCCCTTCAGCTTCAGCACCGCCAGGTGCTCGATGATGCGCTCTTTCACTTTCTCCATGCCGAAGTGGTCGCGGTCCAGAATCTTTTGTGCATGCTTCAGGTTGAAGTTGTCCCTGGTATACTCCCCCCACGGTAACTCCAGAATGGTCTGAAGGTAGCCGTACTGCACCGAGTAGTCGGGTGACTGCGGGTTGAGCCGTTCCAGCTTCTGTACCTCTTTCTCAAAGGTCTCCGCGACGGCAGCAGTCCACTTTTTATTCTCAGCCTTTTTCCGGAACTCGTTGATCTCGATTTGCTGGGTGTTGCCGCCCAGCTCCTCCTGAATGGTCTTGATCTGTTGCTGCAGGAAGTACTCCTTCTGCTGTTGGTTCAGGTCCTCCCGCGTCTTCATCTGGATGTTCATCTTCAGTTCCAGGATCTGAGATTCGCGGTTGAGGATCATCAGCAGTCGGTAGGCCTGCTCTTTCTCGTCATGGATGCTCAGCAGCTCCTGTTTCTCCCTGCTCTCAATGGGCAGGTTGGTGCCACAGTAGCCGATCAGCATATCGGAGAAGGCTTTACCGAGGATGGTCTGTACCAGTTCCTTGGGCGGTTCGCCCAGCAGCTGCAGCATATGAACCATCGCCTCCCGGATGGCATCGAGGATGGCGTTGTATTCCTTGTCATCTTTCGGGGACCTGATGGGCTCTTTGAGCGTATAGCTCGCTTTGATGAAGGGATCCGTCTGCTTGATCTCCTGCCACTCGAACCGTTTCTTGGCCTGTACGATGATGCTGAAGTTGTTGTCGGCCAGCTCGATCACGCGGATCACCTCCGCCAATACCCCCAGACGGTAGAGATCATCGCCCGCCGGATCCTCCACGGTTGGATCCTTCTGGCATACCAGTCCGATATAACGCTGTTTCTTCCCCAGTGTACGGATCAGTGTCAGTGATTTCTGTCTCCCCACGGAGATGGGCAGCGTGCTTCCGGGAAAGACGATGGTGTTGCGCAGCGGCAGCAGCGGCAGCGTCTCCTGCAATCCGGATGCGTCGATCTCGGTGTTACCGTCGATAAAATCGCCGGCAATAAACGAGATCACATTCGATTCGGCGTCTTCGGAAGGGAGGGTATGATTTTTGAATGGGTTCATATTCTTTGTTTCTCTCTGTGGTCAGAACAGAAAAATGTCTAATTTTGTTTTCGTGTACCTGATGTATGAACAAATTCCGTGCCAAAGGCGGAGTGATTGAGTGACCCCTATATGTCAAACCCTTATTTTCGTTTTAAGCAGTTCACCGTCTATCACGACAGATGTGCCATGAAGGTGGGCACCGACGGGGTGCTCCTCGGTGCGTGGGCATCTGTGGAGAAAGCGACCGCAGTGCTCGACGTCGGTACGGGCTCCGGGCTCATCGCGCTGATGCTGGCACAGCGTAACTCCCGTGCCTCCGTGACGGCGATTGACATCGATGTGAAAGCCCTTGCACAGGCAGAGGAAAATATCAAAGCGTCTCCTTTCAGCGAAAGAATCGCTGTCACCCACTCCGCCTTTCAGCCGTTCGCAATCGGATGTTCCGCCAGTTATGACCTGATTGTGTCCAATCCCCCTTTCTTTACCCGTTCGTTGCTGCCTCCCGATGCCGGACGGGCACATGCGAGACATTCCGTCAGTTTGTCACTCGATGATTTGTTGCAGGGTTCCCTCCGCTGTCTCTCTCCCGACGGATGCCTGGCCCTGATTCTTCCCGCCGGCAGACTCGGCGAGCTGGAGCAACTCTCGGAAAAAGCCGGGTTTGCCCTGCGGCGGCTGACTCGCGTTTTTCCGGTACCCGGTGCGCCTGCCCGAAGAGTGCTGGCGGAACTCTCCCTGATGCAGGGCCCACCGGTTGAGGAGACAGGGCTGGTGATCGAGGAGCCGGGACACCGTTATTCGGATGCTTTCACCGACCTGGTCCGCGATTTCTATCTTTATTTGTAAATGTCAAGGGATACAAGTTTCGCCTAGTGATTTCGTAACGTATGCAACGACACAGGAGACATCGACAGTCGAACGGTTTAGTTGCACTCATACGACATGCGAAACTTGAGTAAATTAAGGAAATATATTATCTTTGTAGCATCACAAACTCCGACAAATATGAAACGAATCTTCTTGATAGCATTGTCACTGGTGATGATTACCCTCTCAGCCGAAGGTGCCGATACCCTTCGGGTGAAACAGACCCGCATCCCGATATTGATCGACCGGAAAGATAATGTGTTGTTCTATTTTCGTGTAGAGGCATCAGCAAGTAAGCAATTGGATGAGATCCGTTTTTGCTTCTCCCGCCGGACCGATATGAAAGAGATCAAAGCCGTAAAGCTCTACTATGGCGGCACGGAAGCTCCGCAGCATGGGGCTGCACTTCGTGATGCACCGGTGCAGTATCTCTCCGCACATGACCGGTGCCGGACCAGGGAAGCCAATCCCTCCTATTCGGTGAAGCTGCAGGAGGTAACTGCACCCCCGCGGGAGGTGATCTTTGCTCCCGCCTATCCGCTGTTTCCCGGCATCAACTATTTCTGGGTGAGCCTCGAGATGAAACCCCACACATCCCTATTGTCGGTGATTGATGCAGAGATGGTTTCCGCCACGCTCGACGGAAAAAAGGCTCCCCTGCTGTTTGCCGCAGAGAGCACCCCACACCGGATGGGCATCGGTGTGCGCCACGCCGGCGATGATGGGGTGGCTGCCTATCGGATCCCCGGCCTGGTGACCACCCGCAAAGGCACTTTGCTGGGGGTTTATGATGTGCGTTACAACAGCAGTGTCGATCTGCAGGAGCATATAGATGTGGGTTTGAGCCGCAGCACCGATAAGGGGCAGAGCTGGGAGAAGATGCGTCTCCCCCTCAGCTTTGGAGAGTCTGGCGGGTTGCCGAAAGCCCAAAACGGGGTAGGGGATCCCTCTATCCTGGTGGATGATCAGACCGGCACCATCTGGATCGCCGCTCTCTGGGTACATGGCATGGGCAACGGCAGGGCATGGGTCAACTCGATGGACGGGATCACTCCGGAGACCACCGGTCAGCTGGTGCTGACCAAAAGTAGTGACGATGGAAAGAGCTGGTCGGAGCCGGTCAATATCACCCCGCAGGTAAAGGACCCTTCGTGGAAGCTGCTGTTGCAAGGCCCAGGAAGGGGGATCACTATGCAGGATGGGACGCTGGTTTTCCCGATCCAATTCATCGATTCTGTCAGGGTGCCTCACGCGGGGATCATGTACAGCAAGGATCACGGCGAGAGCTGGGCCATTCATGCACCGGCACGCTCCAATACCACCGAGGCACAGGTGGTTGAGACCGAGCCGGGCGTACTGATGCTCAACATGCGGGACAACCGCGGGGGGAGCCGTGCCGTGGCGGTCACCCGTGACCTGGGGAGAACATGGACGGAACACCCTTCCTCACGCCGTGTTCTGCAGGAGCCTGTCTGTATGGCGAGCCTGATTCGCGTCAGGGCATCGGAGAATGTGCTGGGACGGGATGTGCTGCTTTTTTCCAATCCCAACTCCACGCAGCATCGCAACCGCATCACCATCAAGGCCAGTCTCGACGGGGGACTCACCTTCCCTGAGGAACATCAGCTGTTGCTCGATGAGGAATCGGGATGGGGCTACTCCTGTCTCACCCTGATCGACGAGGAGACGGTGGGCATTCTTTACGAGAGCAGCGTGGCCCACATGACCTTTCAGGCAGTGAAGCTCACCGACATCGTGAAACAGGCTTTTTAGATAAAAAACGCCTTTCCGTTCCCGATAATCACAAAATTATCGTAATTTTGGCGTTTTAAATTTCAGAGTCGTGAAAGATGTAATCACTATCAAAGACAGAGAATTTGAATTGTTCATTGAACAAGAGGTTATTGAGCAGGGCATCAGGCGCATTGCCAGCCAGATAAATGCAGACCTTGAAGGAAAGAACCCTCTCTTCCTGGCAGTGCTCAACGGTGCTTTCATGTTCGCCGGTGAACTGATGAAGGAGGTAACTATCCCCAGCGAGATCACCTTTGTGCGTCTTGCTTCCTATCACGGAACAACTGCCGCCGACGATGTGAAGGAGGTGCTCGGCCTCAATGAAGGGATCGAAGGAAGGTGTGTGGTGATCGTGGAAGACATCGTGGACAGCGGAAATACCATGGTCTCCCTCCTGGAGCAGATGAAGGTGCACCGTCCCAAAGAAGTGAAGATTGCCACCCTTCTCTTCAAGCCTGCTGCCCTGAGACAGAAGCTTCATCTCGATTATGTGGCACTGGAGATTCCCAACGATTTCATCGTGGGCTACGGCCTCGATTACGACGGATACGGAAGGAACCTGAAAGATATCTACAAGGTAAAATGAACGCCTTTCCTCTGGGATCATACCTGTGAAAGAAGCCGTTCAATGGCGGTAGACGAATGAATCAATCTATTTTTCCGAATTTTATTCCCAAAAATGAAGGGGATAACAAAAAAATGCCTATTTTTGCATGAAAAGCAGGCTTGTAACAATCAAAGAAGCAGATAAATTTTTTCAAGATGGACAAAGATGAAGTAAAAAAATCACCAAAAGCGAATTTGGAAGTGCATCGCAACACCTTTTTCCTGATGGGATTCGTGTTGGGATTGTCACTGATCTTCTTCGCTTTTGAATGGTCGACTCCCACGAAAAAATTGGACGAGACTGTCATCGTCCAGGATGTGTTGGCCGAAGAAGAAATTGAGATTACTCGTCGAGACCCGACTCCTCCTCCTCCCCCTCCTCCTCCGGAACCGGAAACACCCGAGCTCATTGAAGTGGTAGAAGAAAAGGTTGAGACAAAGATGGAGATCAAGACGGAAGATGACCAGTCAAAAAGACAGGTGCAGACCTATGTCCCGCCCCCACCTCCAAAGCCTAAGCAGGAAGAGGTGACCGAAGAGATCTTCGTTGTGGTGGAGAACCAGCCCGAATTTCCCGGTGGCAACGCTGTCATGATGAAGTTCCTCAGCGATAACATCAAGTATCCGGTGATCGCACAGGAGAACGGCATCCAGGGAAGGGTGATCTGTAACTTCGTAGTGGAAAGAGACGGCAGCATCACCGACGTACAGGTGGTGCGTGGCGTGGATCCCTCGCTCGACAGGGAAGCGGTCAGGGTAATCCAGCAGATGCCCCGCTGGACACCGGGTAAGCAGCGCGGACAGGCAGTACGTGTCCGTTTCACGTTACCCGTGGTATTCCGCCTACAGAACTGATATTTTAATAACCTGATAAAAGCTGCTTTTGTGACCCAAAGGCAGCTTTTTTTGCTCATCTACATCTTTCATCCGTATCGTTCGCTATGAACCATAAGATCACACAGTTTGAAAAGAGGATTCACGAAGCCATCGACCAGGTATTGCGGCAGGAAGAACCTCATACGTTGTTTGACCCTGTCAGGTATATCCTTTCAATGGGGGGGAAGAGGGTGCGCCCCCTGTTGACGCTGATGGCCGCCGATCTGTTTGACAAGGATCCGGAGGTAGCCATAGGGCCCGCATTGGCCGTGGAGATCTTCCATAACTTCTCTCTTTTACACGATGACTTGATGGATCATGCCGACGTGAGACGAGGCATGCCCACGGTACACTGCAAATGGAATGCCAACAGTGCCATACTGTCGGGCGATGCCATGATGATTGAATCATACCGGTATATTGCGAAGGTGCCGGCACCGCTGCTTCCGGAAGTTCTGGAGATCTTTTCACGGATGGCAATGGATATCTGTAAGGGGCAGCAGTACGACATGGATTTTGAACAGCGGCTCGACGTGACGGAAGCAGAGTATATCGAGATGATCCGACTCAAGACGGCTGTGCTGCTGGGGAGCGCACTGAAGATCGGAGCCCTCCTCGCCGACGCTTCGCCGGTGGACGCAGCGTTGCTGTATGACTACGGGATCCATATCGGACTTGCCTTTCAGTTGAAAGACGATCTGCTGGATGTATATGGGGATCCGAAAACTTTCGGGAAAAAAATCGGTGGCGATATCCTGGCCAACAAGAAGACCTTTCTGCTGATCCAGGCGCTCAGGAACGCAGATGGCGCACAGCGGTCAGCGCTTGAACACTGGTTATCGGCCAAAGATTACGATCCGGAGGAGAAGATCCGCTTTGTTAAAAATCTTTACGATCAATTAAATTTGAGGGTTGTCGCTGAGAATCTCATTGAAAAGTATTACCTTGCATCCCTAGATCTTCTGTCATCCGTCCGGGTGGCAGACGAACGGAAAAAAGATCTGCTTTACTTGTCGGAGAGCCTGATGTGCCGGGAAAAATAAAATTGAGGTTAAGGAAGAAATGCCCTATCGACGATTACCGAATACAGACAATGCGCGTATCAAAGCACTGCGGACAGCCGTGGAGAGTGCTGCTGCTACGGACTTTCAGCAATTACCCGTTTCGATGAATGTGCTGACCGAAGCAAAGCATGTTGTGGCACGCTTTGAGCGTTTGTGTGAACGGTATCAGCAGCTGTATGAGGTGCAGGTGAAAGCCAATAAACAGTTTCTCACAAAAGTGAAGAATGCCCGTATGTATCTCTCTCATTTTGTGCAGGTGTTGTATCTGTCGGTGATGCGTGCGGAGATCAGAGAGGATCAGCTGACTGATTACGGTCTTGAAGGTGAGAACATGATTGTTCCCGATTTAACGACCCACGAACAGATCCTTGCCTGGGGCGAGAAGATTATTGAGGGCGAGAATGCCCGTATCTCCCGGGGTGGAGTCCCGATCTACAATCCTTCCATTGCGAAGGTCAATGTGATGTACGTGCTGTTTAAAGAGGGGTATCAGACCCAACTGTTGCACAAGAAGGCTACCACCCGTGTACTCGGCGAAGTGGCCGAATACCGGGTGACGGTGGATCGTGTGATCCACGATCTCTGGGAAGAGGTGGAGAAAAGCCACATGCATCTTCCTGCGGAACAACGTTTGTCCCAAAACCGTCAGTACGGTGTCGTATACTATTTCAGGAAGGGAGAGACGGCGGAGTGAAACTGATCGATACGCATGCCCATCTTTTTGCAGAAGAGTTTTCCACCGATCTCTCCGAAGTCGTTTCACGGGCAAAAGCATGTGGTGTTGAAAAGGTGTTGTTGCCCAACATCGATGAGACCACCATCGTTGAGCTGAAAAATGCGACTCTTCAGTTTCCCGGATTCTTTTACCCGATGATGGGACTGCATCCCACCAGCGTTACGAAAGAGTGGCGGCAGCAGCTTGCCCGCATTGATGAAGAACTGCAAAGCGATCGCTATGTCGCGGTGGGTGAGATCGGAATGGATCTCTATTGGGACGCTTCTCTTTGTGCCGAACAGGGGATGGCATTTGAGGAACAGCTGAAATGGAGCATCGAACGGGATCTGCCGGTGGCTATCCACTTCAGAAAGGCCACCCGGGAGGTACTCCACTGCATTGAAAGGGTCGGCAGTGAGCGGCTGAGAGGGGTCTTCCACAGTTTTGGGGGATCGAAAGAAGAGCTGCAAAGGATCCTGGGGCTGAAACACTTCATGGTCGGTATCAACGGTGTGGTCACCTTTAAAAATGCAGGCCTGGCCGAAACTCTTCTGGACTGCCCCAGGGAGAGGGTAATCCTCGAAACCGATGCCCCTTATCTGGCACCCGTACCTGTTCGCGGTAAAAGGAATGAATCGGCCTATCTCCCTTTTGTCGTGAAGAAGCTGGCAGAGATCTGGGAGATCAGTGAAGAGCAGGTGGCCATGCTTACTACCCGGAATGCGATGCTCCTTTTCAACCGGATCCCTTCCGGGGGCCCCGCAGGAGTGTCCGGAAATTGACAGATAAATAGCTTTTTATTCAAATTAATCATCATCGTTGTAGCATATAACCGATAAATTCAGTAATTTTGCCACCCAAATGGGATGTGAATAAAATATTTTTTGTAATTTGCACCCGTTTTTGGAAAAGACTCCATAGGGAGAGATGCTCGAGTGGTTGAAGAGGCACGCCTGGAAAGCGTGTATACGCCAAAAGTGTATCGCGGGTTCGAATCCCGCTCTCTCCGCCGTATATTATGTAAAGAAGAAACAAGTTATTCATCCGACTCTTGCACGCAAAAACCAACAAAATAATACGTAAACCAACAAACAAGTAAAGATCATTAATCAAAAATTTGAACACACAATGAAAAAGTTATTTGCAATTTTAGCAATCTTCGGAATGATGTCTGTAGGATTGTCATCGGTTCTTATGGCTCAGGAAACCACCCCCGCTGAACAAACAGAAGAAGTTGCTTCCGCACCTGTTGAAACAGCTTCTGCAGCAGTTGAGGAAACCGGGAACGGTGGCTTTCATCAGGCACTCAAGGTGAAATTCATTGAAGGGGGTGCCAGCTTTATGAGCTTAATCATGATTGCTTTGATTCTCGGTCTGGCCTTCAGCCTGGAAAGAATTATCTATCTCAGCCTGGCTGATGTGGATCCCGATGTATTTCTTGGAAAAGTGGGAGATGCATTAGACAGGGGGGACGTAGAGGCAGCCAAGGACATCGCCCGCACGACCAGAGGCCCCGTGGCTTCCATTGTCTACCAGGGATTGCTTCGTCTGGACCAGGGTGCTGATGTGGTGGAACGCTCCATCGTTTCTTACGGCGGTGTACAGTCAGGCCTTTTGGAAAGAAACCTTTCCTGGATCACCCTCTTTATCGCTATTGCTCCTTCTCTCGGATTCTTGGGAACGGTTGTAGGTATGGTGCAGGCTTTCGACGACATCCAGAGAGCCGGTGATATGAGCCCGACGATCGTTGCCGGCGGTATGAAGGTAGCTTTGATCACCACGGTGGGTGGTTTGATTGTGGCACTGATCCTGCAGGTGATTTACAACTACATCCTCAGCAAGATGGAAGGGATCCTCAACAAGATGGAAGATGCCTCCATTACTTTCTTGGATCAGGTGATCAAATACAACGTTAAATACAAAAACCTGTAAGCAATATGGCTGTAACAAAAATACACAGAACCTCCAAAACCGCTCTCATCACAGGTGTGCTGATATCCATTGCGGTGATGGCGTTGTTTTACCTGGGAGGGCAGGTACCGGCGCATGAGAAGATTGCCGCCGACATGAGTCAGCCGAAATTCACTGACATGGTTTTGTACTGGTCTTATATTCTCTTTGCGATCACCATCGTGGTGTTGCTTCTCTTTGCGATTGCGAACTTTTTCAGACAACTGAAGGAAAGTCCGAAGAAAGCTTTAGGCGGCTTTCTGGCTCTGGTGGGTATTGCACTCCTACTGCTGGTAACCTATTTTATCGGTGACGGTACGTTGCTGAATATCCCCGGATATGATGGCCCGGATAATAGGCCGGCTACCTTGAAACTGACCGATATGTGGCTTTACAGCGCCTATATCATGCTCGCTCTTACGTTTCTTGCGATTATCGTGTTGCCCCTCTTCAAAAGAAAAGGGTAACCGGCACGAATTACATTAAAGAAAAGAAAAGAAAGGTTAATTTATGGCAAAAACAAGCAGAAAAGTTCCGGCCCTCAACGCAAGTTCCATGGCGGACATTTCTTTCCTGTTGCTGACCTTCTTCCTACTGGTATCGAATATGGACGTCGATTCCGGTTTGGCACGCCGTTTACCGCCACCGCCGCAGACCGAGGAGCAAACCTCGGTGGATGTGCAGCGCAGAAACCTGCTGGTAGTACTGGTGAATGCCGGGAATGAGACCATGGTGCAGAACCAGCACGGAAGTGAATGGTATGCCACGGCGGAAGAGTTGCGCGGGTCCGGCAGTAAGGTAGCTTTGAAAGATAAGGTGAAGGAGTTTGTCCTGAACACCTCTAATAGCGCAGACCTGCCTGAACTGACGGAGGAGGATTTCGGCGCACCGATAGGTATTGTACCGGTAACGGCACAGCACGTTATTTCTATCCAGAACGACGCGACAACCAGCTATAAGACCTATATCGCCGTGCAGAATGAGGTGGTAAGGGCTTACAATGAGCTGAGAGAGGAAGGGGCCAGAAAATATTTCAACACCTCATACGAGGAGCTGACGAAAGAACAGCAGGATCAGATCAATGAGCTCTATCCGCAACGTATTTCTGAGGCAGAACCCAAAAACTACGGAGGACAATAATATGGGAAAATTTAATAAGGGTGCCAAAAAAGAGATGCCTGCATTGAACTCTTCGTCTATGCCCGATATTGTATTCGCTATTCTGTTCTTCTTTATGGTGACCACCACTATGCGTTCGGAGACGCTGATGGTGCGGATGAAACTGCCCACGGCTTCCGAAGTGCAGAAACTGGAGAAGAAGTCGTTGGTGACCTACATCAATATCGGTCCCCCGATGGAAGTCCGTCTGGGTACAGGAACGCAGATGCAGTTGAACGACCGGTTTGCGCAGGTATCGGAGATTCAGGATTACATTGCACAGGAAAAAGCAAGTATGAATGAAGCCGATCAGCCGCTGATGACGGTATCGATCAAGGCAGATGAAGATACGCGTATGCAGTACATCACCGATGTGAAGCAGGCGTTGCGTCAGGCGTATGCGCTGAAGATCAGTTATTCGGCCCGTCAGGGACAAAACTGATCCGTAACGATCTCTTAAAAAAACCGAATCACTGGTGTGGTTCGGTTTTTTTGCGTGTTTCCGCTTCGGATCAGTGCGCTGTTTTTCTGTTGCTGGCCCACTTCATCACATTGGCGGGCGGGCGTCCTGCCAGCAACTCCTGTTTCATAAAATCCATATAGGGGGCTACATGAGTGAAGTATTTATTGTAGCCGCTGCAGAGATAGTTCAGTCCCTTATTACCATACTTGTCGCGGATAAACCGGTCTTTAGGACACCCTCCGTAACAGGCGAATAGGAATTCACATTCGCGACACTGTTGCGGCAAGGTGTCGAACTTATTGTTCCCGAAGGTCAGCTGTCGTTCCGAATACATCAGTGAGGCAAGCGGTGTGCTATAAATGTTTCCCAGCCGGTATGCGGGGAAGACGAAATGATCGCAGGAGTAGACATCGCCGTTGAACTCCATCACCCCTGCATGGCCGCATGTCTTTGCCATGGTACAGACTCCCGGCTGCTCACCCACCCAGTTGGCCAGGGTGGAGTCGAAGAGCTGAATGAAGATTTTTCCCACATCCTCTTTGATCCATTCATCGAACAGTTTGCACAGAAATGTTCCCCATTTATCTGCCGGCACTGTGAAGGGTGCCAGCTCTACCTCACTCTCCTCTTCTTCGGGCATGGCCAGTTTGAGGGGAGAGTCAGTTTTGCGGATCCGCTCAACGATAGGGGCGAATTGCAGGTACTGACATTCTATCTCCTTGAAGAAGTGATAAAACTCCAGCGGGTGATCCACGTTATAGTCGTTCACCACCGCCATGCAGTTATATTCAACATGATGCTTTTTTAGCAGCTCAATGCCTCGCATGACCCGGACGAAAGAGGGACGCCCCATCTGGTCGCGGCGGTAACGATCATGAAATTTTTGCGGCCCGTCGACGGATATGCCTACTAAAAAATTGTTTTCCCTGAAAAACCGGCACCAATCATCATTCAGTAAGGTTCCGTTGGTCTGGATGGAGTTGTCGATCTGCCTGCCGGCGGCATATTTTTTTTGAAGTTTTATCGCTTTCTGATAGAAAGAGAGGGGACGCATCAGTGGCTCTCCCCCGTGCCAGGTGAACATCACCTGCGGCTGCGTCTGTGACTCGATGTATTGTTGCGTGAACCGTTCGAGAAGCTCATCGCTCATCACCTGGTTGCTGTTACGGTTGTAGAGGTTCGCTTTTTCCAGATAGAAACAATAGTCGCAGCGCAGATTGCATTTTGAGCCTACTGGCTTTAACATTACGTACATCGGCTTGGCAAAAGGGGCAAATATAGACATATCGATTTATGTTGATGATGCAAAGATAAACAAATCAAAATAGTTATCGGTTTAATGCAGGAAAATACAGATGCTTGTGCGGTGTGCAGTTGCTGTCGTGATGGGCAAAAAAGGCCACAAAAAAAGGGTAAGCTACCTATATCGCGCCGCTACAACCAAATACCCTTGCTTCGGTCAAGATCTGGGGGATTCAATGGGAGCTGGCCGTATAGGACTTACCCTGCCGCAAAGATACATCTTTTTATTTAGATACAAAAGAATGAAATTGATTTTTGCGATTCGCCCCCTTTATTTATCTTTGTAGGAAACTAAACTTTAACAAGGAAAAAATCAACTCAAAAGATGATCGTCATGGATATAGTAGACCGGTTTATCAAATATGCCCGTATGGATACGCAGTCGGATGAGAACAGCACACAGACACCGAGTACACAGAAGCAGTTTATCCTTGCCAAAGAGGTAGAAAAAGAAGCCTTAGAAATGGGACTTACCGATGTGAGCCTCGACAACAATTGTTACCTGATGGCCACCCTGCCGGCCAACACGAAAAAGGAGGTGCCGGTGATCGGTTTCATTGCCCATTTCGATACCAGCCCTGACATGAGCGGCGAGAATGTGACCCCCCGCATTGTGAAAGCATATGACGGAAAGGATATTGTGCTCAACGAAGCCAGAGAGGTGATTCTCTCACCGGCTGATTTTCCCGAGCTGCTGCAGCATGTAGGAGAGGATCTGATCGTCACCGATGGCAACACGTTATTGGGTGCCGATGACAAAGCCGGCATTGCGGAAATCATGTCGGCCATGCAGTACCTGATTGATCATCCGGAGATTGAACATGGGAAGATCCGTATCGCTTTCACGCCCGATGAAGAGATCGGCCGTGGGGCGGATAAGTTCGATGTGGCCAGGTTCGGGGCAAAATGGGCTTACACGATGGATGGCAGCGAGGTGGGCGAGCTGGAGTATGAGAACTTCAATGCTGCCTCCGCCAAGGTTGCGATCCGCGGCCGCAATGTCCATCCGGGATATGCTAAGGGGAAGATGATCAACGCGCTTCACGTGGCCCATGAACTGGTTGCGATGTTGCCCGAAAAGGAACGACCGGAATATACCGAGGGGTATGAGGGCTTCTTTCATCTGATCGCCACCAACGGTACGGTGGATGAAGCGATGATCTCGTTTATCATTCGCGATCACAACCGGGCAAAGTTCGAGGCACGCAAGCAGCTGATGGCTCAGGTGGTGGATCTTCTGAACAAGCGATATGATAACCGTCTGACGCTGGAGCTCAGGGACCAGTATTACAATATGAGGGAGAAGGTGGAGCCGGTGATGCATCTCATCGACTATGCTTCGCGTGCCATGGAAGCGGCGGGGGTGAAGCCCAATATCAAACCGATCCGCGGCGGAACTGACGGAGCCCGTCTCTCATTCATGGGACTTCCCTGTCCCAATATCTTCGCCGGGGGGATGAACTTCCACGGCCGATATGAGTTCCTGCCCATCCCGTCGCTGAGGAAGGCTTCCGAAGTGATCGTCGGGATTGCCGGGTTGGTCGCCAAAGAGGCATAAACGAATCATAACAGATAACAACATTCCTATGAAGACAACTCCTTTTACGGACCTGCATGTTGCCCTGGGTGCAAAAATGCATGCATTTGCCGGTTACAACATGCCCATTGAGTATACCGGTATCATTGACGAACATCTCACGGTGGTGAACGCCGTGGGGGTTTTTGATGTGTCGCATATGGGCGAGTTCTGGGTGAAAGGACCGCAGGCACTGCCCTTTCTGCAACGGATCGCCAGCAACGATGCCTCCCGGCTGCAGCCGGGAAAGGCACAGTATAGCTGTTTCGTGAACGAACGGGGCGGCATCGTGGACGATTTCATCGTGTATCATTATGAACCGGAGAAATACCTGTTGGTGGTCAATGCGGCAAATATCGAGAAAGATTGGAACTGGTGTGTTAAGCATAACACTGTGGGGGCCGAGTTGGAAAATGCCTCTGATCATATGGCTCAGCTGGCTGTGCAGGGACCCTGTGCGCTGGAGACCCTGCAAAAGCTCACTGCCGTTGATCTGTCTGCCATACCCTATTATTCTTTTGTGACCGCCTGTTTTGCCGGCGTGGAAAATGTGATTCTCTCCAATACCGGATATACCGGTGCGGGAGGTTTCGAACTCTATTTCTACCCTGAACAGGGGCGGCAGATATGGGATGCTGTGTTTGAGGCGGGCGAACCTTTTGGCATCCGCCCCGTGGGGTTGGGTGCACGCGATACGTTGCGCCTGGAGATGGGGTTCTGCCTTTATGGCAACGACTTGGATGACAGCACCACCCCTCTGCAGGCAGGACTGGGCTGGATCACCCGGTTCACCGAGAACAAACCGTTCATCGGGCGTGAAGCCCTGGAAAAAGAGAAGGCGGAAGGGGTCGCCCGTAAGCTCTGTTGCTTTGAACTGACCGAGAAGGGGATTCCCCGTCAGGGGTATGAGATCCTGGACAGCGAGGAGCAGCACATCGGCACCGTCACCTCGGGTACCCTCTCTCCTGTACTGAAAACAGGCATAGGAATGGGATACCTCAAGCCGGAGTATGCCAGCCCCGGCACGGAGATCTTCATCCGTGTGCGAAACAGGAAGCTGAAGGCACAGGTAGTGAAACCGCCTTTCAGAAAATAATGAGGCGATTCTTGCCGTTGTTTCACGAATAACTCCTATTTTTGTGGCCAGGTCCTTCGGGTATCAGGCCACACTCATCCGTACAGCCGCTTCTCTATGGTAAAAAAAGCGAAGATAGCCCAGAATATTTTTTTCCTGCTCGGTGCCCTCGCACTGGGCTTTATGATATATAAAACAGGGATCGACAATATCCTGAATGACATCCGGCAGACTGGCTGGTGGTTTGTGCCCATTATCGGCCTTTGGGTAGTAGTGTATCTGCTCAATGCCTATTCGTTTTATATCATCATGCAAGATGGAAGCGAAGAGACAAAACAAATCGGGTTCCTGCGTCTGTTCAAATTGGTGATCAGCGGCTTCGCCATCAACTATATCACCCCTTTCGGGCTGATGGGCGGCGAACCCTACAAGATCATCGAACTGCAGTCCACTGTCGGCATCCAGAAAGCCACCTCTTCGGTGTTGCTCTCTACGATGATGCACATTGTCTCCCATTTCATTTTCTGGATGGTCTCTATCCCTTTGCTGCTCTTTTTGGTGCCGGTACTCTCCAAAGTGGTGGAGCTGGGAATCATCTTTTCTTCCGCTCTTTCCTTTTTGCTGCTTTTCTGGGCGTACAGGGTCTATACGCGGGGTGGGGTGGACAGGGCGCTGATGCTGGGAAGCCGGCTCCCTTTTGTCGGAAAGAGCCTGACAGCCTGCCGGAAACAGCACCAGGAGAAGATTGACCAGATGGATGCCCTGATTGCCGATCTTTACCGCAACCGAAAGAAGGATTTTATGGCTTCCCTTTCCCTGGAGCTCTTCTCCCGATTCTTCATTTGTCTGGAGGTGATCCTGATGATGCAGGCCGTCGGGATGCCGATAACCTACGGCAAGAGTGTGTTGATCGAGTCGATACAGTCGCTGGTTGCCAACCTTCTTTTCTTTATGCCGATGCAGATGGGTTCCCGCGAGGGGGGGATCGTGATCGTCTTCGGGATCCTGTCGCTGCCGCTCTCCTTCGGCGTTTTTGTGAGTCTCTGTAAACGCATCCGTGAGCTCTTCTGGACGCTGGTGGGCGTCCTGCTGATCAAGGTGCGGCACGATTGAGTGGTGCCGTTGCTTAGCTGTAGATCTCTTTCTTCCCTGCCAGCAGGGTGTTGCGCATCAGCGAGACAATGGTCATGGGCCCTACGCCGCCCGGTACAGGGGTGATCCAGGAACATTTTGGCGCTACCTCATCGAACGCCACATCGCCGGTCAGCTTAAAGCCCGACTTGGTCTTGTCGCTGGGCACCCGCGTGGTGCCCACGTCGATCACCACCGCCCCTTCTTTCACCATATCTCCTTTCACAAAGTGTGGCACGCCGAGTGCAGCGATGAGGATGTCGGCCTGCAGGCAGATCTTTTTGATGTCCTTCGTGCGGCTGTGGCAGACGGTCACGGTGCAGTCGCCCGGATAGCCTTTCTGCATCATCAGCATGGCGACCGGCTTGCCCACGATGTTGCTGCGTCCCAGCACCACACAGTGCTTTCCGCGGGTCTCAATATCGTACCGTTTCAGTAGCTCCACGATGCCTGCCGGTGTGGCGGAAAGGAAACCGGGCAGACCGAGCGACATCCGTCCTACGTTGATCGGATGAAAACCGTCCACATCCTTGCGATAGTCTATTGCTTCAGTGATCCGTTCCTCCCGGATATGCTTCGGCAGCGGTAGCTGTACGATAAACCCGTCGATGTCAGGGTCGTTGTTAAGTCGTTCCACGCAGGCCAACAGCTCTTGCTCGGTCACATCCTCCTCATAGCGGATCAGGGTGGAGTGAAAGCCCACCTCTTCGCAACTGCGCACCTTGTTGGCTACATAGGTCTCGCTGCCGCCGTCATGACCCACCAGCACCGCCGCCAGATGGGGTGTTTTGTTCCCGGCAGCCTTGATTTGTGTCACCTCTTCCGCAATCTCTCTCTTGATCTCTGCGGCTATCGCCTTTCCATCGATTAGTCTCATTTTTTATAGTTTTCAGATATTAGCTATCAGCAGTCAGCTATCAGTTATCAGCATATTGAACATTATCTTCTTCGCAGGTTGCGCATCGCTTGCTTGCCGCCTCCCGATGTCATTATCCGCATCATCTTGCGGGTTTCGTCGAACTGCTTGATCAGCTTGTTTACCTCCT
This sequence comes from Proteiniphilum sp., assembly GCA_028709605.1. Taxonomy (GTDB): domain Bacteria; phylum Bacteroidota; class Bacteroidia; order Bacteroidales; family Dysgonomonadaceae; genus Proteiniphilum. The sequence goes on along the minus strand of JAQVWR010000012.1, from coordinate 25,728 downwards.
GCACGTTGGTGCCACTGCCTTTCGCGATGCGGGCACGACGGCTGCCGTTCAGGATCTCGGGGTTGGAACGCTCTGCCGGGGTCATCGACCGGATGATCGCCTCGATTCCCTTAAAGGCATCGTCGTCGATATCGAGGTCCTTGATCTGTTTGCCCACGCCGGGGATCATCGATGCCAGATCCTTCAGGTTCCCCATCTTCTTGATCTGCTGGATCTGGGCGATGAAATCATTGAAGTCGAACTGGTTCTTGGCGATCTTCTTCTGCAGGCGGCGTGCCTCCTCTTCGTCATACTGCTCCTGTGCCTTCTCCACCAGTGAGACGATGTCTCCCATTCCCAGGATACGGTCGGCCATACGCTCGGGGTGGAAGACATCGATGGCGTCGAGCTTCTCACCTGTACCGACGAACTTGATCGGCTTGTCGACCACCGAGCGGATGGAGAGTGCTGCTCCGCCGCGGGTATCGCCATCGAGCTTGGTGAGTACCACTCCGTTGAAGTTCAGCCGTTGGTTGAACTCTTTCGCCGTGTTGACGGCATCCTGACCGGTCATGGCATCCACCACGAAGAGGATCTCCTGCGGGTTGACCGCCTTTTTGATCGACTCTATCTCCTGCATCATCTGCTCATCGATGGCCAAACGACCGGCTGTGTCGATGATCACCAGGTCCTTGCCGTGCTGACGGGCATGTTGGATGGCGTTCTGTGCGATCTTCACCGGATTTTTGTTCTCTTCCTCTGCATAGACCGAGACGCCGATCTGCTCCCCAAGCACCTTCAGCTGTTCGATGGCAGCGGGACGGTAGACGTCGCCGGCTACCAGCAACGGCTGTTTGCCTTTCTTGCTCTTCAGCATGTTGGCCAGCTTGCCGGAGAAGGTGGTCTTTCCCGACCCCTGCAACCCCGACATCAGGATGACGGCCGGTGTGCCCTTGATGTTGATGTCGACCGCTGTACCGCCCATCAGGGCAGCTAGTTCATCGTGTACGATCTTCACCATCATCTGCTCGGGTTTCACCGCATTGAGTACATCCTGTCCCATTGCCTTCTGCTTCACCGTCTCGGTAAACTCCTTCGCGGTTCTGTAGTTCACGTCGGCATCGAGCAGGGAGCGACGCACCTCCTTTAGGGTCTCGGCCACATTGATCTCGGTGATCTTGCCTTCTCCCTTCAATATCTTAAACGACCTCTCCAGTCTCTCACTTAAATTTTCAAACATAGTTCCTTACAGCGTTTTGTGATTGGATGACAAAGATAATGAAAAAAGACGGTGAAGGGAATAAGGTTCAACGGAAATGGTTACTTTTGTGCCATAGATTGGAACGTTTTCCGCGATCGTGCGGTGCCTCTCTGTTTATCGCTGGTACAATGGCGGAGGAGAACGGTTGTGGAAATAACAATAAAACCATGCAAGTGAAATCACTCAATAAGTATCTTTATCTCTCTGTTGCAGCGGCGGTAGTGACGATCCTGCTGAAGTGTTACGCTTACATCGTGACCGGATCGATGGGGTTGCTATCGGATGCCTTGGAGTCGTTCGTGAACCTCTTCGCAGCTGTTTTTGCGCTGATCATGCTTCGTCTTTCTCAGAAACCGGCGGATAAAGGTCATGAATTCGGACACGAAAAAGCGGAATATTTTTCCAGCGCTGCTGAAGGCGCTCTCATCCTTGTGGCTGCTTTCAGTATTATCTGGTCCGCAGTGCCACGGATCATACATCCTGCACCTCTTGAAAACATCCATATCGGTTTGTTTTTTTCAATGGTGGCATCGGTGGTGAATCTGGTGGTGGGGATCCTGCTGATCAGAAATGGCCGGAAAAGAAGATCGTTTGTGCTCGAAGCCGACGGCAAACATCTGATAACCGATGTGTGGACAACTGCGGGGGTGATTGTGGGGATCGGGATGGTGAAAATTACCGGATGGCTCCTGATAGACCCGATCATCGCCATACTGGTGGCAGTCAACATCATCTATACGGGGTATACACTGATCAGCCGCTCTGCCAGCGGCCTGATGGATGCCACGATCCCCGAGGAAGACTTACAAAAAATCAGGAACTATCTGGGTTCATTGCAAGTGAAAGAGATAGAGTATCACTCACTGCTGACCCGTGTGGCGGGGCAGCGTAAATTTATTTCACTGCACCTGCTTGTTCCCGGCGAATGGACCGTGAAGCAGGGACATGACTGGGCCGATAAAGTGGAAGAGACAATTATCGGCCTGTTCGATGAGCCGGTAACTGTCTCCACACATATCGAGCCGGTTGATGATCCGGCATCCATGGAAGATATCGGTATTGACCGCGTTATGCCACAGCACTACCCATAAGGAACGCTGCTGCGAGCGATACAATGGCATAAAGCTCCGGGAACACCGCAAGAATCAGCGTATTGCTGAAAGCATCATGCCCCTGGCCGATGGAAACTACTCCGTTGGCACAGACCTGTCCCTGACGGATGGACGATAACAATCCCACAAAACCGAGTGCCAGGCCGGAGGCCAGTGTGGCCATGGCCTGAAGGAGCGTAATTTCGGGAGTCAGAATATTGAAAATATTCTGAAACATGAAATAACCGGCAAAGCCATACAGACCTTGCGTGCCCGGGAGGGCCGTCAACACCAGAAAATTTCCGAACTTACCGTCTACCTTCTTTGCCGCACCAATGGCAGCATTCCCTACAATGGTCACACCATAGGCACTGCCGATGCCGGCCAGTGCGATCATTACCGCGATGCCTGTATAGGCAATTAATAAATTTGTTTCCATTTATTCAATTTTTTAGTTTATTGTTTGATTGATCTGTTGATTTGATTATCGGAAAGGAGTATATTTTTTCCCGCCGCCGGAGAATTCAGCATTTTTGTAAAACTCCACGAAGGTGAGACGCACCGGATGCACGATAGCTCCCAGCACATTCATAAAGATATTGATGGCATGTCCGATCAGAAAAATCAGGATCGCCACGATGGGGCCGGCGATGGCGTTGTCGGGACTCATTCCGACGGCCAGGCTGTTGAAGACGCTGGCCAGGATACCTCCCGATAAACCGAGCGCAAAGAGCCGTACATACGACAACACATCTCCCAGCAAGCCGGTTGCCATGTTGTAGGTATCCCACAGGCCAAGACCCAGATTGACCAATGGATTCTTACCGGGTGAGTTGAAGAAGAAGATCAGGATGGCCGCCAGTCCCATTATAATGGAATGGAGCGTTCCCCCCATCGGCAGGAATGCCGGTAAGAGGTAGGCGATGATGAAGCTGGTCAGCAACAAGATCCATCCAATGGTGGAGAGAGCATGGATTGCTCCGAACTGTTTGATACGGTTGAATACCTTCAGGCACATCCCGAAAAGGATCTGAATGACCCCCAGCACCAGTGACAGGATGAACATCTGATTGTTGTTGAAGAACACGTTCTCTTTCAGTGCCTGTGAAACGGGGTTGTCGAGGGTGTAGACCGCAAAGCCGAAGAATCCGCCCGTGAGCAGTCCGGCGACCATGGTGGAGGCACCCAGTACCTGCACCAGCGATAGGATGGCTTTCAATCCTGTAGCCGGTTTCTTTCTTTGCAACATCTTTACCAGCGTGGCCATGACCAGCAGGAACATGCCGTAACCCATATCTCCCAGCGACAAGCCGAAAAACAGCATGTAAAACGGTGCGAAATAGGGCGTGAGATCGATCTCATTGTATTTGGGCAACATGTATAACTCGGCAATCGGCTCAAACAGTCGGGAAAACCGGTTGTTTTTGAACTGGATGGGTACATCATCTTCCGGTAACGGATCGGTCGCTTCGAAATAGACATCCATTGATTCCAGGTAGGAGACGATCTCCTGTTCGTTTTGTACAGGAGCCCAGCCTTGCAGGAGCATCAGCTTCTCATCGGCGAGAGGGGTCGCGCTGTGTGCTACCCGGGTGAAGACGATGCGTGCGCCCACATCCTTCAGGGCTGCCTCTACCGAGGGGAGGTCGTCTGACAACCGTTGCAGTGCTTCGTCCTGTAGTTTGATCTTTTCCTCTAACGAAAGAATCAGCTGATCGAGCGAGGAGAGGGATATGTCGGGCAGTTTGATCTCTTCAATATCCAACAGATCCGCAATGTGGTCGATGCGGGTCACCGTTACAAAATAGGTTTTCGATGATTCCTTCTTTACAATGACCGCATCGTACATTGTTTCCCATGTCGGATCAAACTTGTTCTCCGGAACGATAAAGAAGTCCATATGATAGCCTTCCTGTTCCAGCCGATGGATGCTTTCAGGATCAAAATTACCCCAGGGCAGTAGCAACTCTCTCTCCTTTTTGCTTACCTGCAGCTGCTGGTTGAGGGAGGTTCGTCTGAGTTGAATTTGTTCGATCTCTGCAGGGATTTGTTTCCCCCGCATCACATCCGGTTCATGAAAAGGACGGTTTGCTTTCTTGTCGATACTTCTCTTCAGCACCTTTTCTGCCTCTTTAAGACGCTTCGTTTCAGCAATGAATTGCTGTAGCTCCTCTTCGTTCACCTCGGTTCTGTCCTGCTCCGCTACATGGATCATCCCCAATTCACGCAGGTTGTGAAGAAAACGCTCATAATCCTTGTGGAAAGCCAGAAAGGTGAATTTCTTCATTTTCGCTACCATATGCCTTCTCCCTCCTTTCTTCTCTGTTCCTGGTGGGTGCGCATGATCTTCTGCGACGACTTGGAGAGGTTCTCCTCATCTTCGAGATAACGCTTGATTTTCAATATCGCTTCCTGATATCCCGGTATCTGCACCTTCTCGAACAGATTCACTTTCTGTGTGGTTTTTTTTCTGGCGTACTCGAGCCGGTTTTGTTTGATTTCGTAAAAATCGCGGCGGATACCCAATTCGGCCAGTTCCTCAAGGGTCTTCACACCGTCGAGAAACCATTTGGGACGGTTGAACAGGCTGAACGGCCTGATCTCGAAATCAACCCCGTCGAGCATTGGAATCACCACGCCGGCAATTTTTTTCTTCGACAGGTGCACATCTTTTACACGGATCAAACTTGCATCGAACTCTACCCAAAGGCCCATCATTTTTCCATAGGATTGTAGCCGGGACTCAAGTTCTTGTTCCAGTACCTCTATCTCAGCTTTGGCTCTCTTTACTTCCATACGCAGAGCCGTCTCCTTGTTCTGCAACGTAGGAAGCGCCCGTTCACGCACATGCAGTTGTTTCTCCAACTGCTGGCGGGAAGTTTTATTGTATTGAAATCTGATTGCCATGCTTTATCTCCAGTACTTATCCACCAGTTCTTTTTTCATATTTACCTCGGCCGGCTTAAAATGGACCGAGAGCAGCTCCCATGTTTTGTCAAGCATCTCTTCGGTATCGAGATTCACGTCGATGGCGAGGAGTTTATCTGAATAGTCTTTAGCAAACGATAGCGTACGCTGGTCGTAATCGGTCAGGTCGAACCCGTTCTCCAGCTTGGTCTTCGCGTTGGCGGCGTCGGCATAGAGCCGCACCGCAGCGTTCATCACCTGCGGGTGGTCTTCGCGTGTTTTTTTGCCCTGCACCAATTGTTTCAATCGGGACAGAGAACGGAACGGGTCCACAATCACCTTGCCTACATCACTGTCACGCCGCAGGAAGAGCTGCCCCTCGGTGATGTATCCGGTATTGTCGGGCACAGCGTGGGTGATATCGCCTCCCGAGAGGGTGGTGACTGCCACGATGGTGATGGATCCGCCTGAAGGAAATTGGGCCGCTTTCTCGTAGATCTTTGCCAGATCGGAATACAATGATCCGGGCATGGAGTCTTTCGAAGGAATCTGGTCCATACGGTTCGACACGATCGAGAGCGCGTCGGCATAGGAGGTCATATCTGTGAGCAGCACCAGTACCTTTTCGTTTTTGTCGACCGCGAAATATTCGGCTGCCGTCAGGGCCATATCGGGTACCAGCAGCCGTTCCACGGCAGGGTCCTCGGTGGTGTTCATAAATGAAATGATCCGGTCCAGTGCGCCGGCATTGCTGAAGACGTTCTTGAAATAGAGATAATCGTCGTTGGTCATCCCCATACCGCCCAGAATGATCTTGTCGGTTTTGGCGCGCAGTGCTACCGTGGCCATTACCTGGTTGAACGGCTGATCGGGGTCGGCAAAGAAGGGTATTTTTTGACCCGACACCAGTGTATTGTTCAGGTCAATACCCGAAATGCCGGTAGCGATCAGGTCGGAGGGTTGTTTTCTTCTCACCGGGTTGACCGAGGGGCCGCCGATGGGGCGTTCTTCGCCTTCCGGTACAGGGCCCCCGTCAATCGGGTCGCCATAGGCGTTAAAGAAGCGGCCGGCCAGCTGTTCCCCCACTTTCAGCGAGGGTGCTTTGCCCATAAAAATTACTTCCGCATTGGTGGGGATCCCTTCTGTTCCCTCAAAGATCTGTAAGGTTACCTCATCGCCCAGGATCTTTACCACCTGAGCCAGTCTCCCTTCCACGGTTGCCAGTTCATCGTAGCCCACATTCGTTGCTTTGATCGAACAGGTTGCCTTTGTGATCTGGGTGATATGTGTATAGATTTTTTGAAATGCTCTTGCCATATTGTATCGATTTACCGATTTGCGATTTTACTGATTTACCGATTGGATGATTTACCGATTGGATGATTCACCGATTGGATGATTCACCGATTGCATCGTCGAATCACCGAATCATACTATGCTCTTTTCAGAAACCAGTTTCTTCAACTGCTCTTCATATGCATTGAACGACTCCGAACGGAACTCGGCATAATTCATCTGTCGGCCCACGTTGATCAGTTCCTTGAAAAAAGCGGCTACCTGGTTAAAATTGTCAAACTCGAATTCGGTGCGGCAGATCGCGGTCACCAGGTCGAGGATATGCTGCTGCCGCTCAATTGGGGTGACGGCATCGATCTCATCGAAAGCATCCTGCTGCAGGACAATGAAATCGATCAGCTCCGATTTCCAGAAGGTGATGTGGTACTCTACCGGCACACCGTCATCGCCCAGGATATTGATCTGCTCGGCGATTTCCTTACCGCGCAGCAGGCGGGTCTTGATCTCATTCACCTTCTCTGTCCAGTCGCTCGCGATGTGCGTGGAGATATATGCTTCAAACTCAGGATATTCAATATATTTTGAGTAGGAGTCAATCGGGTTGATGGCGGGATACCTTTTTTTGTCGGCGCGATCCTGCTCTAATGCGTAGAAACAGCGGGCCACCTTCTTGGTGTTCTCGGTCACCGGCTCTTTCAGGTTTCCTCCCGCAGGTGATACCGTACCGATAAAGGTGATGGAGCCCTCTGCACCGTTGTGGAGGATCACATGTCCCGCGCGGCCGTAGAAGTTGGAGATGATGGCCGAGAGGTCCATCGGGAAGGCATCGGGCCCGGGGAGCTCCTCCATGCGGTTGCTCATCTCACGCAGCGCCTGCGCCCAGCGCGAGGTGGAGTCGGCCATCAGCAGCACTTTGAGCCCCATGGAACGATAATATTCGCCGATAGTCATCGCCGTATATACCGATGCTTCACGTGCCGCCACGGGCATGTTGGAGGTGTTGGCCACGATGATGGTACGCTCCATCAGCTTGCGGCCGGTGTGCGGATCGATCAGTTCCGGGAACTCGGAGAAGATCTCCACCACCTCGTTGGCACGCTCTCCGCAGGCGGCAATGATCACGATATCGGCTTCCGCCTGCTTGGAGATGGCATGTTGTAAAACGGTTTTTCCCGTTCCGAAGGCACCGGGAATAAATCCCGTACCGCCCTCTACGATGGGATTTAACGTATCAATGGCACGTACCCCTGTCTCCAGCAGTTTGTAGGGCCTGGGCTTTTCGCGGTAAGCGGTGAGAGGTATCTTAACCGGCCATCGCTGTACCATATTGACTTCTGTCTCCTTTCCCTCCTGATCTTCCAGGACGGCAATCGTCCGGTAAATATTGTAATTGCCCTCGCCGGCAATACTTTTTATCTTGTAAACGCCCTTCATCACGAAAGGAACCATGATCTTGTGGGGTTGGAAGTTTTCATCCACTTCACCCAGCCATGATCCGCCGGTAACCTGATCACCGGCTTGCGCCAGCGGCTGAAAATGCCACAGCTTCTCTTCATCGAGCGGGAAGGTATAGTCGCCGCGTTTCAGGAAGATCCCTTCCATCTTGTCGAGATCGTTTTCCAGCCCGTCGAGGTTGCGCTGCAACAGTCCCGGTCCCAGCACCACTTCCAGCATGTGTCCCTGAAATTCAACCTCTGCTCCCACCATTAGTCCCCGGGTACTCTCGAATACCTGCAGATAGACATTCTTCCCGATCACCTTGATCACTTCCGACATCAGTTGCGTGTTGTCGAGATGGATATAGGCTATTTCATTCTGAGCAACAGGGCCGCTCACCTCCACAATGACAAGATTGGAGATGATCCCTTTTACTGTTCCTTTTGTTAACATATATGATTGTTTATTTGTATCGATGTTACAGATCCTCCGGTAGTTGTGTCTCTTTTTTCAGATGGGTAATCAGCTCGCGGAACACGCGCTCACCCTCTTCTGCGTTCAGATGCACCCAGCGTTCCAGGATCTGAAGCTTACAGAGATAGGCGAAGAGGTATTCAATATTGAAATAGTCGAACACACTTTTTTCTTCAAGCCAGTCCCAGCGGAATTTATCGAGTTTGCGTTCACGCTCGTAGAGGTCTGTCTCTTCCGAAAGGTGCTGTATCGTCTCAAAATAGGTCAATTCCTGAGCAAGGCCAAAATCGCGTGCGCCGGCGTTTTCTCTGATGATTTGTGCCACCCGGTTACTGCCGACGATCACTTTCGTCACTTCCATTCCGTACTTACGGGCAAAGATCGCAGAAAGAATATTGCCGATATTGAGATTGAGCTCAAACCATTCCGATATCAGGCTGTTCTTTACCTCTATCCCGTAGTCCATGTAGAGCGAGGTAATGAGGTCTTCCCATAGCCGGCCGCTTTGCTGACCTTCATCGCTCAGCCAGGTGCGGGTAAATGCTGCAAAGTAGGAGGGAATCTGCCTGTTTTTTGGGGGGAGATCTTCTTTCACCTTCCCGATAAAATCGGCCAGCTCTTCCCGGGAGAATGTTCCCGAGAGGTTCCACTCTGTATCTTTGCTTTTCAGGAAATTGCAAAGGTTGTCGTTGTCGAATTTCAGAAAATATTTGTTCAACAGCTGTTTATCATCCTTTTGCAACACCTCGTCGAGCATCAGCTTGAACTCCTCCACCGTGAAGGGGAGCTTCATGCTGTCGAATGAGAAATCGGGCAATCCCGCGATAAAATAATAATATTGATTTTTGAAGAGCATACGCAATGGAAAAGGAATGACAGCATCTGTGTGATGCTAAAAAAGAAGTTTTTGTATCTGTGGACGGAGAAACTCCCTGAAGTATGCGATGAACTCTTCTTCACCAAACTTCACTTTATAGGATCCATCTTCCGGAGATAAGGTGAACCCTGTTTCTATCCCGTTCACGGATTCAATTTGCAATCCCTCATCCAGTAGCTGTTTGGCGTTGGAAGCAAGATAGGACTCGAGGGCTTCAGCATCCGGGACGCCTATGGTTAACTTCTCCCCCTTTGCCCAGTTTGTTACCAGCTCCACAATCAGTTTCTGCATAAATACTTTATCGGACAGAGCTGCCTGTACATTCATTGTGGCGAGCCTGCTTGTCACCAGATTGGTGATTTCCGTTTTTAACGCTTCGGAGGACTGGGCAGCGAATAGCTTGAGCTCGGCTTCTGTGTGACTTTTCAATGAGGCACATTCTTTATCAGCCGTAGCCAGCATCTCTTCGGCTTTCGCCCGTCCCTCTTCCAGGATCTGTTTTTCCTTTGCCCTGGCTTCCGCAACGATCCGCTCAGCTTCTTCTCTCCCTTTTTCCACCCCTTCGGTGTACAGTTTTGAGGTGAGTTCCTGAATTTTATCCATATGGTAATATAATGTTTTTTAAAGTCCCAAAAGTCGATATTCCAACTTGTTGGCCATGGATTATCGCCACTACGCTAAAAATAGTATAGTTAGTGTACAAACTTACAAAAAAAAATGTGTAATGACTGCTTATTCTTTCAAAAAATACTGAATTGCTTTTTTACATGCTCCAGGCTGCATTTTTGAGGGAAGAGTGTTTGTTTTTACTGTTTTTTTTGGCACAATTTTTGTTCTGCACAAGGCTATGAACCGAAAAATCTTCAGGCTTGCCCTTCCCAATATCATCACGAATGTCACTGTACCCCTGCTGGGAATGATCGATATTGCCATTGCGGGGCGACTCGGATCGGCAGTTTATATCGGTGCGATTGCTCTGGGAGCCAATATCTTCAATATGATTTACTGGAATTTCGGGTTCCTGCGGATGAGTTCCAGCGGCTTTGCTTCTCAGGCATACGGGGCACGGGATCTGGGGGAGGTGATGCATGTGCTGATCCGCTCTCTGATGATCGGACTGGCTATCGGCACCATAATTCTGCTGTTGCAATACCCCCTGGGAGAGTTTGCCTTTTCCTTTATTCATTCGGGCCCCGAGTCGGTGCATTATGTGGAGCGCTATTTCCGGATCGTGGTGTGGGGAGCACCTGCCGTGCTGGGGATGTATGCCTTTAAGGGATGGTTTATCGGGATGCAGAACGCGAAGATCCCTATGCTCATTGCCATTTCAAACAATGTGCTGAATATTCTCCTGAGCGTTTTCTTTGTCTTCGCGCTGGAAATGAAGATCGAAGGGATCGCCTTGGGTACGCTGCTCTCTCAGATCATCTCTTTCCTGGTGGCTGCGGCCCTCTGGTGGCGCTATTATCGTCGTCTGCGGTTTTATGTGCGAAAAGAGGCGATCTGGGAGAAGCGGTCGATTCGTCTCTATTTCCGTGTGAATGCCGATGTCTTTGTCCGCACTTTCCTGCTGACAATGGTTACCACCTTCTTTACTTTTGCCTCTTCGGGTATGGGAGAGACCATTCTTGCCGTGAATGCACTGCTGATGCAGTTCTTTATGCTCTTCTCCTATTTCATGGACGGATTTGCCTATGCCGGGGAGGCACTCACCGGCAGGTTTATCGGGGCGGGAAACAGGGATGCGCTGCAACAGATGCTCCGCCGGATCTTTTTCTGGGGCGCAGCGGTGAGCATCGTGGCGATGGTGATCTACACCCTGTTTTCCGAACAGATCCTGCAAGTCCTGACCAACGACCGGACGATCATTGAAGGGGCGGGAGATTTTCTGTTCTGGATCCTGCTGATCCCCCTGACCGGCTTTGCTGCTTTTCTGTGGGATGGTATTTTTATCGGTGCAACGGCATCCGCACAGATGCGGAATGCCATGATCCTCGCTTCGGCTCTTTTTTTTGCCTGCTATTTTATCATGACTCCTCTCTGGGGAAATAACGGCCTTTGGCTGGCTTTTATTCTCTACCTGCTGGCACGGGGGGTGACGCAAACCCTTTGGGCGAAGAGGGCGCTGCACCTGTGACAAGGTGGCATATGCACCGCTTCAATTCTTTGCCACCTAAATAGCAAAACCATGGAAGCTCACTAATGCAGTATCAGGTATAAACGGTGCCTATTTTTAAGACGGATCATTTTGACGATTGTGCAAAAGAGAAGAGGACAATCTGTGTTTATTTGCGCTTTGCTTTGATAATGCGGTAATTTAATTGATGAAACGGTTGAACAGAACGAATAGAATTACTAATTTTGACACTCCTGTTCGAAACCGACAAAATGGATCAAACACATATGAAGAAACAAAGTAA
>JAQVWR010000012.1:0-13886 GCA_028709605.1 Proteiniphilum sp. | reverse complement strand
GCTTTGCTTTGATAATGCGGTAATTTAATTGATGAAACGGTTGAACAGAACGAATAGAATTACTAATTTTGACACTCCTGTTCGAAACCGACAAAATGGATCAAACACATATGAAGAAACAAAGTAAATTTTTTTTTCTGCTGATCATGATGATGAGTATTGGCTTGATGGCGGAAGCCCAGGACTGGGCTAACCTGAACCGTTTCAGGGAAGAGAATGCCAAGCTGTCTATGCCGCGCAGCTGCGAAGACCGGGTTGTTTTTATGGGGAACTCTATCACCCAGGGATGGATCGAGAAAGTACCTGAATTTTTTGCCAACCGCCCTTATATCAACCGGGGTATTAGCGGACAAACCACCCCGCAGATGCTGCTCCGCTTCCGCCAGGATGTGATTCACCTGCGACCCAAAGTGGTGGTCATCCTGGCCGGGGTCAACGATATTGCCGGAAACACCGGCCCTTCTACCCTGGAGATGATTGAGGATAACCTGCATTCCATGACGGAGTTGGCTGAGGCAAACGGTATCCGGGTGGTGCTCTGTTCGGTGCTCCCGGCATACGATTTTCCGTGGCGCCCGGGAATGGAGCCGGCCGGGAAAGTGGTGGAGCTGAACAAACGCATCAAAGCATATGCTTCCACGAAAGGGGCTGTATACTGTGATTTCTTCTCAGCGATGGCGGATGATCGCAACGGTCTGCCGGAGGATCTTTCCGAAGATGGCGTGCATCCTAACAAAGCGGGATACGCGATAATGGCTCCCCTGGTAGAAAAGGCCATTGCGCGTGCCCTGTTGAGGTGAAAGGAAAATCGATCACAAGTTGCAGAGACAGGGAAGGGGCGGATGAGATCCGACCCTTCCCTGTCTCTGTGTGTATCAAGCCGAAAGAATCCTATTCTTTACGGATCGAAAAACCGGCAATCGGTGGTTTCCCGTAAACCGGGTACCGAATAATAGGCAGCCAGGTTCCCTTTGATCATGACCGCTCTCCCGATATTATCGGGGTTGTCCACAATATTGAGACTGTTTTTCAGAGTGGTAGTGGTGAAGTTGACAGGAAGCATATGGGAGACATCGCTCTCCCCGGCGTTTTCTGCCAGCGCTACGTTGGTTTTTACCTGTCCCGTACTGTCTGTGACAAATTTGCTGATGGCTTTGTCGAATGCCCCGACGATGTACCCTTTGACCCATACGCCGGTTTTCCCCTGATGGGTGATTGCCTGAGATACCGTATAGGGATCAGAGACGGATCCTTTAATGGCCGGCGGTGAATCTTCGGTGCGATTGGCGGTGAGGGTGGAAGAGGGCCCGGTGATCCAGTCGGCGACCTCACCGGAAGAGATGACCGCCTTTTCATCGGTGTAGAGCGTGATATGAAAAGTGTAACGGGTGGATGGCGACAACAACCCGATGGAAAGGCTGCCTGAAGGAACATGAAACACCTGGTCATCGCTCAGGGTAAACCAGAAATTGCTTCCGGAGAGATCGGTTCCCGGCAGCAGGATCGCTTCGGCTACGCTCCCTTCTTTGTTTACGGCTGTCGCAATATCCATTGTCGCGCCGGAGGGGGAGAGGGTTCCGTTCACCAGGTTAAAAGAAGCCTCTGTAGGAACATGGGTGAGGATCACCGATAATCCGGTCAGATCGATTTTCCTGTAATGATTGATCAGGAAGACCACCTTGGAAAGCCGGTGTGAGAAGGTGAGCTTCACCTCTGCATTGCCCATGTTTCTTCCCGTGGCATTGTCGGAATACATCAGGTCGAGGGATTCCTGATCCGACTGCACGGTGAGATTCACCGGAAGGGTGTAATTGGTGAGATCTTTTCTATAGGGATAGTACCCGATCAGATCCACATTCGATCCGCTAAACGGAAAGAAGAGCGAATCGGCCGGATTGCCCGGCATAAAGGTGTGAGTGGAGTCATTGTACCGATGTGCCACATTGCTGGCAAGGGCGGATGCATCGAGTGTGGTCCCTGCCTTCTTCATATAAATCCCGATGGCATCTCCCTTTTCCCAGACGGAACCGGAAAGACGCGTTTTTACCCCTTCAATCTCGGCGGTTAGCCGAATACCTTTTCTCACTCGTGCCGGGTTGATCTCTTCTCCCTCGCATGTGAGGAGAAGGAATCCCGTCATCATCAGCATAAATAATTTCCATTTCATAAAGCGCATCAATTATTTGAATAAAACCCATATGGGTGGTTAAAAATATCGGCGCGCGATGGTATAAATGGATTCAGACGAAGAATTGCAAATTCAGGTTTATATTGTTAATAAACAAATGAATTAAGTAAATAAAGCATAAAAATGCCAATCTTCTTTTTCTCCCTGGTCTGTTTCTGCTTCTTTTTTATGATCGTTGCGGATGTGTGATGACGGCCGAACTTTGATTGTCGATGGTTACTGTATAGCCGCTGGGCGTGTGTAACTGATAATCAATCTGATTGTTTGTCCTTTTCCATTCGAACCGGATCACCTCTCCTTCTACCGGGATCGAACCGCTGCATTGTTCCAGGTCGAGATCGGTGAAGCGGATCACTATCTCCCTGTTCAGGTAGTCAATATGGCTGATGCCCAGCACATCGCGATAGAGCACATGCCCGATATAGGATGCAAACCCGTGGTTACAGCTGGCCTGGTTGTGTACATTCTCCCAGAGGGTGCCGGTTCGCTCGGCCATATAGAAGAAGTACTCCTGAATTTCGGAGATCAGTTGTGACTGCAATCCGTACCGTGAGAGGATATCCATTCGCAGATAATTGCCAATAAATGCGTTTGCAATGGCTACAGTGGGATATGTCGTTGCTACGTTACGGTGCGGCCCAAATTCGGTGACTATTTTTTCCCATAATTCGGGATGCGTATCGGGCGTTGCGATATTGAAAAAGAAGGCATAGTACTGGCATACCTCGGTGATTTGATCGGTTGCCCGCAGCACCCCTTCTTCCCTGACCGCATTGTCCACAAAGAATGTGCCATTGAAAGACTGTTTTTGAATCTCACTGCGGATGTGGTCTGATTTCTTTTGCCACTCCTCATTGCTATAGAGATTGGCAGCGCTCTCCAATGCGGCACTGTAAAGCATGTTGGTGGGGTAGTTCACATCCTGTACCAGGCTGTTGGCTTTGGACCATTCCACAAAGATCCAGCTCTCCAGTTTTTCCAGCAACCCCTCCTCATTTTCAAACTTTGCAAAATAACCCAGCAGATCGGTGATCCGGGTTTTCAGATCGGATACCAGTTGTCTGTCGCCTCCCCGACGGGCATAATCATCGACCTGAATAATAAACCAGAGGGACCAGTTGGGGATGAACACGCCGTCGTTGTGATCGGCAGGATAGCACATGGGGATCATACCCTCCGGCAGGAATTCGAATTTCTCCGGCAGTGCATAGTTCTCATAAAAATTATGGGCCACTTTTGAATACCCGGTGAATTCTTTCTCCATGATCGCAGAGAAATAGCTGTCACACAGCCAGCCGGCACGCTCCCGTGAGGGACAATCCATAAAGATATCCAGGGCATTTTGCCGGTAGGTCTGTTTGGCCGCATCATAGATCCGATTCAATTGCTCGTTGCTGCAGGAGAAGGATGCATCGGGATGATCGGGAGCTGCAAACTCCCTCAGGTAGATATCTTCCACCTTGCAGGCACCTTTGGTGACCATGATCTTCAAAAACTTCAGGGAGTAAGGTTCAAACGATTCGATGGCGTATGTTCCCGGTTGTAGCTCATAAACGACCTGGTTATTGACATCGGCCATCCGTTTCTTGCTCAGTACGTCATCCTCTGTCAGCATCTCATCGAAATGCAGCCAGATCTCGGTGGGCTCGGTACAACGGATCCCGGCTCCGATAAATCCGGTCTGGTTGGTGCCGAAATCGAGAATGGCAAATTCGTTCGTTTTCAATTCAACGGCTGTGGAAGCGTCATAGGAACTGTTCAGCGGTTCTTTCGTGACGGTCTGCAGCTCCTGGATACGTTGCGAGGGCACTGCCTCCAGTTCTGCTTCAGGGTAACCCTTGAATTGTTCGCTGATGTTTACCAGTGACCGGTCTTTGTAGTACTGATCGGGAATCTTTCTGGTAAAAGTGCCTCTGGAATACAGCTGTACCGGTGCAAGCCGGGCAAAGTCCGGCTGATCCACCCCTCGCGGCAACAGGTTCACCGGGGGGGATTGCACCAAGGTGACCCGGTCGATCTCACCATTTTTATCTGCCCGCCACCGGTCGTATCCTTCCTCTAACCGGTAATATTCGGTAAAGGGTCGCTGGAAACTGTATCGCTCCACTTTCTGCAATCGTTCCCTGATTTCGAATGCTTCGAAATGGCCCTTGTCACCTGTAAACAGTACCACATTGCCATTCACCTCTGTTTCTGCCTGCAGGAAAGAAGGCTGGTCGGTGGTGTAATAGCTGTTTACGTTGTAGCCGGCCACTTCGATTGCCACGATGTTCTCTCCTTCCCGCACACGATCGGAGAGGTCATACTGATCCACCCGGAAAGAACCGTGACCGGCACGTGCCGGCCCCGAACCCACAAACTCACCGTTGAGGTAGGCCCGGTAAACGGTAGATGCTGCGATACGCAAGTGTGTCTCTGAAAGAGCGGAGGTAGTAAAAACGCCCCGGAAACCCAGTGTGAGATTCATCTCTTTCTCGCGGCCTTCTGCCCAGACGGGTTGCGATTGAGTCATCAGCTGATGCCGGTTGTTTGCAGATGCCTGCCCCTTTTGGCAGCTTTCTAAAGAGAGAACCGTCATCCATAGCAGAGCAAAGGCGAAAATGTTACCAATGATGTGCTTACCCGAATCGTATTTAAGTTTTGTCATAGGTCAATATTTATGTACCACTCTGATCAGACAGATCATGTAGATCCAACAGATGGCAAGAATTACAATGGCGGAAAACTGGTTTCCGAAAAAGTCTGAAACGACACCCAACAGGGGGGGGATAATTGCCCCGCCCGACACTCCTACGATCAGCAAAGAAGAGATTTCATCTGCCCTGTCAGGAAGCAGTTTCATCGATAATGCAAAGATAATTGAAAAAAGGTTGGCATAGCCTATTCCAAACACAATCAGCGCAGCTATTATGCCGGAAACGGAGTGGAAAAACAACATCCCTGTTAATCCCAGAAAAGCAATCAGTACACTATACCTGAAAAAAGTGCGTTCAGAATGCTTCATCAACCACAAGCCCCCGATAAAAGCCCCGATTGTGCGCACAAAGAAATAGACACTGTTGCCTAAGATTGCTTGATGAAGGGCTATGTCGGTTTTTTCTATCAGATATTTTGGCAGCGTGGTATTGACCCCGACATCTACTCCCACCAGAACCACGATCCCGACAAAAAAGGCCAATATCTTTTTATTCTTCAACAGGGATAAAGTGGTCAGGAAAGAGAGCTGTTCCCCCGTTTTCTTATTCCCTTCGTCGATGGATGTGCCCCATAACCATATTGCGGAGATGAGGGTGACCATCGCGTAGACCGGAAAAATATATTTCCATTCGAAGAATGCAGATGCAAGCCAGGAGACAATGATTGGCCCCGAAAGAGAGGATATTGCCTTGATAAACTGTCCCAATGTGAGGGTCCCGGTTATTTTTTCTTTTGAAACAACATTCGTCACCAAAGGATTTAAAGCGACCTGAATCAGGGTGTTCCCTATTCCGATCAATCCGAAGGCAATCAGTGTTGTGGAAAAACTATAGGATATGACCGGGATCAGTAAGCCTGCAAAAGTAAACGCAAAACTGATCTGGACTGTATTTTTCCGTCCTATCCGGCACATTAAATGGCCTGTGGGGATGGATAACACAAAAAACCAAAAGAAGCAGGAAAGAGAGATTAAATTCACTAAGGAATCGGTGAGCGCCAGGTCACTTTTCACATAATTGATGGCAATCCCGATTAAATCGACAAATCCCATAATGAAAAAGCCGGACATTACCGGCAACAGTTTCCTCATTGAAAGAGGCGTACCGGTCTCTTGATTGTTACCTGCGGTCATCTGTTTGGTTATTTAGAGAATATTCAATGGATTGGATCAGCATATGAATCACCTTGATGTGTATTTCCTGAATTCTGTCGGAGAAGTCAGACAGGGGCGTACAGATGGCAATATCTGATTTTGCCCGAAGTGCATTGTCACTCTCGCAGGTAAGCCCCACAACGGTTATGTTCTTTTTTCTTGCAGCATCTGCTGCCCGCATAATATTTGTAGAGTTTCCACTGGTGCTGATGGCCAGGAGCACATCGCCTTGCCGGCCGACACCTTCCACATACCTGGCGTAAATATCATTAAAGGAGAAATCATTCCCCACACAGGTTATATAGGCCGGATCATTGATGGCGATTGCCGGCAGGGGCGCTCTGTTTTTTCTGTATCTTCCTGTCAATTCTTCCGCGAAATGGGTTGCATCACACAATGAGCCGCCATTTCCGCAACTGATGATTTTATTCCCGTTTTGTAAAGCCGTAGCCATTGTCGATGCTGCGCGTTCAATCGAGTCGATCGTGTCGGGATGACTGATGAATGTTTGCAGCATCAGGAGTGCTTCGTCAAGGCTGCTTTCGATCATTTTTTTCATTGCTTTGGTTGTATATTTGATGCGATGGATACTGCTGCGTAATCGCCAATACTCTCACCCAGTTCAGCGGGTTTAATCCGGCATACCTTATGGGCCGGGACTAAAGCCTCTTTTGCAATTACCTTCTCCATGATCGGATAGAAAAGAGGCACGTTTCTGGCATAGATGCTCCCCAGTACTATACATTCGGGATTCAGGATATCGATCAGGATGGAAAGTCCCCTTCCTAAATAGTCAGCCGAAGTCGTAATAATTTCCAATGCCAGGGGGTCGCCTTGTTGTGCATTTTCAGCTACCATCTTTGCCGAAACCTGATCAATCATATCCCGGGAGCACCATGGTACGGATTTTCCCATTTGGTATTTTTCCATCAGGGCCATTTTTGCCAGCTGGGCAATTCCTCCTCCGCTTGCAAATCCTTCGAAGGAGCCGGCTTTTCCATAGCCGACAGGGCCAAAGTCAGATAACCGGATATGTCCCACCTCACCGGCATTGTCATTTGTGCCGCTATAGAGCTGTCCGTTCAGAATGATGCCGGCACCTAACCCGGTGCCGAAAGTCAGGAAGATCATGTTCTTTGTTCCCCTGCCTGCCCCAAATTGCCATTCAGCCAAAGCCGATGCGTTGGCATCGTTTTGAATGGCACAAGGGATATGGAATCGCTCCCGGATCATTTTGACCAGGTGAATATTCTCCCATCCCGGTAAATTCGGCGGAGACATGATGATGCCCTCTTCGCTGTTCAGCGGACTACCGCAACTGATGCCAATGGCATGGGTATTCTGTTGTCCCAGCTGATGTTCTCTCATCAACTTTTGCAGATGAAGCAAGATATGGTCGATTGTTTCATCCGGAGTTGTTGTTTGAAATGCTTTTTTCGCGACAATATGAATGTTCCCGGAAGTTTCCTTGGCGTAAATAACCGCTGTTTTTGTGCCTCCTATATCAATTCCCAATAAATTTTTTTCCATTTTCGAATTGTTGAATCATTGATGATCACCCGTTTCTCCTTTGATATCCGTCATCTCAAATTCCAGTTTTCCGCCGTTTTTGATTTCTTCATAGGTGATTTTAAAAGAGGAGAGCGGTTTCCCGTTTAATTTTGCCGACCGGATGTACTTGTGGGTGTCGGATAGATGATTCGCTTTCATTTCGAAAGTTTTATCATTTGGTAAATGAAGGGTTATCTCATGAAATTGCGGAGCCCCGATCAAATACTCCCCAGAAGCGGGATTCACCGGATAAAAACCGATGGCAGAGAAGATATACCAGGCAGACATCTGTCCGCAGTCATCGTTTCCGCTTAACCCATCGCGTGTGGGAAGATAAAACCTGTCAAAGATCTGTCGGATAATTTCCTGTGTTTTATAAGGATGATCGGTATAATTATACAGATAGGAGATATGGTGGCTGGGCTCATTTCCATGCGCATACTGGCCGATCATGCCGGTCACATCTTCATGGAAACCTCCTCCCAGCGAGCGTACATCTAAAAAGAAAAGCGAATCGAGCTTTTTCTCAAAATCATCTTTGCTCCCCATCAGGTGTAATAACGCAGGCACATCGTGTTGCAGATGCCAGGTATACTGCCAGGCATTCCCTTCGGTATAATCACCTCCGCTGGTGGAAGCATGCGATAGTAAGAAGGAATCGAAAGGTGTACGCCACTTCCCGTTTGAATTTCTTCCCCTCATCATTTTTGTGGCGGGATCAAAAAGGTTTTTGAAATTGTCGGAACGTTTTTTGAAAAAAGCCTCTTTTTCCGGATCATTGACCAGTGCGGCCATCAATGCAGCACAATAATCATCGTAACAATGTTCCAGTGTCCGCGATACCGACTCTACCGGCAGCAGGTCGAACGGATAATAGCCATATTGGTCATACATCTCCCAGTCGGATTTCGGATGGGAGGTGGTTAGCGACTGAAAAATGGCTTCTGCTGCAAGGTCTCTATTTTCTGTAAGGGCCTTTTTCAGATAGGCCTCGGCCACCACCGGCACTGCGTGATTGCCAATCATACACCACGTTTCGTTCTGCCCGTATTCGTTGGTGCATAAAACGCCTCGCTGACGATAGAGATCGAGCATCGACTGCACAAATCCGGCATTCTTGTCCGGATACATCAGCAGATAGAACGGATGGGTTGCACGGTATGTATCCCACAATGAGAAGTTGGTATAACGTTCTTCCTTGTCCTCTATCAATGTACCGTCCGGCAATCGGTAGCTCCCGTCTGTATCGGTGATGATATTGGGCATCAACAGGGTATGGTATAATGCGGTATAGAACGAAATTTTCTGTCCTTCATCCCGGGGAACCACCTTGATTCGGTGGAGATATCGGTTCCATACGGCGATGGCTTCCGCTTTCACTTTCTCAAAATCCCATCCTGCAATTTCCTTCTCCATATTTCTCCGGGCACCATCGGTACTTACCGTTGACAGGGCAACCTTTATCATGAGCGGCTCATCTTGCTCCGTTGAGAACCGAAGGAAAAATTTTGCGTTTTTCCCCTCAATCTGTTTCTTGTCGGAGATGACATCCTCTGCAAAGGAGAACATCTCTTTCACCGGTTTGGAGAAAACCGCATAGAAATACCAGGTGTGATCGGCAACAAATCCGGTTGATCTCCTTTTCCCGATCACGGTTGTATCATTCAGCAAACGGAGGTACGTTTCAACAGGCTGGTCATTGATTCCATGCTCCATGTCGATCACTAAACCGGCCTCTTCCGAGGCAGGGAAGGTATACCGGTGGAATCCGGTTCTTTCGGTTGCCGTTAACTCCACCTTGATGTGAGAATCATCTAAGAGCACTTTATAATAGCCGGGATGAGCCTCTTCAGAATCATGTGAAAAGCCCGAACGATACCCGGTTGAGGGGTCGTCTTTCTCGCCTCGCGAGAAGGTCACATCCCCTGTTACCGGCATAAACATGATATCACCCATATCCGGGCAACCGGTACCGCTCAGATGGGTATGAGAAAAGCCGATGATGGATGAATCGCCGGCATAATATCCGGAGCAATGTTCCCACTGGTCGGTGCCGGTATCCGGTCCCACTTGTACCATTCCAAAAGGCAGTTGTGCAGCCGGGTGGGTATGCCCCACATACGCTGTCCCGATAAACGGATCGGCATATTGTGTTAAATCAGTCTTTGTATGGTGTGGTCCCTGTTGTGAACAGGAAATGCATAACAGGATCCACAGGAAGGTTAAGATAGATGGTTTCATACTCAATTCAGTTACGTGAGGTTGAGTCTCTGTAGAAATGTCCCCATTGGCACCTTGCGGATACAAGGCAGTCCAAATGGGGCCATGACAGTGCTCATCCTGCATGGATCATTCTAATTTGTCGCCCAGAAACAGTTTGCCGTTCTGATCAATCAGTTTATAAATGACGGCATGTTCCGTATCGCCCGAGTTGGGAGAGTGGAAAGCGATCCGCAGGATCCCTTCAAGATCCTCAAAGATCATTGCATGTCCACCGCTGAAATTGTTCAGTGTATTTGTTTCGTGAATCCACGGGCCTTCTATCTTCCCGGATTGGGAACGTGCTACGCCAATGGCATAGTGATTGTTTTTGCTGGTACCCGACCAGATCATCAGCAACTCATTGTTTTTGGCCCTATACAGAAAAGGAGCATCCGTGATATAGGCACCTTCACTGTTGATCGACTTTGTCCAGGGCGCATCACTGGCCGAAAACAGGATGATGGGATCTCCGACGGTCTTGGTGAGATCTTTCGTGACTTTTTGTGCCAGGATACGCCCGTCGGTCACCTGCAACCATTCGTGGCAGTATACGATCCATGGCTGATCCTCTTCGTCTATCCACAATGCAGCATCCAGAGCCATTTTGTCGATAGGTGTGAGCGGGGCATTGATCAGGGGGATAAAATTCTTATCGGGTGTAGCGGATGTCAGCACCGACGTCCCTCGATTTCCTTCCCTGTCGCTGAAGGTGACGAACAGGTAATACTTTCCGTTATATGCATACTCGTCGGGTGCCCAATAATCTTTTACACCCCAAAAATTATCGGAAGCAGTAAAACTGTAACCTTCATTTTTCCAATTTTTCAAATCTTTACTCGATAAGCATTGCAGATTTTTATACGTATATGGATTATAGTGCAGGTAGTACGTTTTTGTGTGATGATCTACAAAGATAAATGGGTCTCTTATTTTGATCGAATTTAATTGAACAGGGTATTTATTTTCTTCTTCATCGGTCAAATGATCTTTCGGGTCATTACCGTTGTTGCACCCTGAACATGAAAAGATTAATCCTGATAACAGGATCAATGCGCATACAATGCAGTTGTGTCTGATCTTCATATGATTAAAACTATTCCGTTAATGTGATGGTACCTATTTTATAGCGTTTCTTTCCGTCATCATTGTGATAAGGCAGTTCCAGTACAGGGGTGCCGTCAAGTTGTCCTACCGAGATATAGACATCATATACCCCCGGCTTGCAGCTCCTGAAAAATGGTCCTTTCGGATCATCCATCTGTTTGGCAACAATAAATTCGGAGGTGACTTTGCTGACAGGGGCCTTACCTGCTTCGGCAGGGGTCATCGATTTTACATTAAAACCAGCTTCTACCATCACCGATACAATACCCCCCTGATCGTCTTTTAAGGTGAAGCAGGGATAGCCGCCCGGGTAACAGGGCGCAACTCCTACATTTTGCCAGTTCCATTGCACCAGGAACGATTCATTTTTTTGAATGCTCTTCTGGTAAGCAATCGATTGTGCGTGAATGCGATACCCCATGCGCCGGTTGATCTTGTCAATGACATCACGATTCTCTTCCAGCAGCACCCGGGGCCATGAATGGATGGACATATAGGAAGCATGGTACTCTTCGATAGACTGCAGCAGCAGATCTTTATCCCAACAGCCTCTTTTTTTTGCTCCGTTGTAATGTTCATGTTCCAGGATCACCGGCATGGTTGGCCAGAATAGTTGGGCCATCTCACTATGGAACCAGTGCTTAGGCGCTTTTTGTACCAATATACTGTCGTCGCGCATCGTTACTCCCCTGGAAAAGGCATAATCTGAGATCGCGAATCGGCTGCCCGGTTCAGAGTCACCCACAAAATCATCGGAGATACACAATCTGGTTTTTTTAAAGTGTTTACAATAGATATCGATGATTTTTTTTTGGGTTTCGATATCCCAGGTTTTACCATGTACCGGTGAGGTAATGACTGTATGGCCTTCTCCCCACATACCAAAATGGCCGATATCCACAAATGCGATATTGGGATTGCCGTCGTAGCGTTCGGCCATCACCCGTACAAACTCATCTACTTTTTCGAGAAAAACAGGATCTGAGTAGTCCGGTTCAAAGTAATCGTATGCCTGGTATTTCTTTGCCCCGGCGTCGAATACATATTGGGGCGTGGCCTGAGTCATCCAGTTTTCGGTAGCCGTAATGCGGATAGCCACCTTTTTACCCTTATCTGTCCAGCGTTGTGCGGGTGTATCCAGGATCTCCCAGGTATATCTGCCTTCTTCTGGTTGAACAGCTACCCAGGGTACCCGGAGATAGACCGTGCTGACCCCGGGGAAATCATCCAACGTATCCCATGCCTCCAGTTTAGACCCATAGTGAGCCAAGACATTGGAATAGAAGTGCATGGTCCAACCCATATCCGGATTGACCAGTGCACCTCCATGATCTTTCGGATAAACGGTATAGATCTCCCTGGCCTTAAACAGGTTCTGGGCCAAGGCCTGCCTGTGAAAAGACAACACAAAAAGAAGAAATGCAAAAAATAATATGTTGATTTTATGTTGTGTAATACTTGTCATATTCAATCTGTTAAACGGTGTCGTACGGGTTACCGGCCGCTTATGAAGCCGGTAGGTAAACACTCTCCGGGAACCTCACAGGGTAGCTTTCGGCCCAGCAAGGGTTACTGATCGCTTCTGAATGAGCCGGCGGGTAACCCATAGGCATTAAACAGAGATCCCTTTACATAGTTTCGAAAACCGTATCTGACATATCTGGGTTTTTCAACCTCTTCTGAAGAGACTTCCAGTTTATTCCAAAAATTGGTAACGACCGCTTTTGCCGGAACGAAGTTTTTATCTTCTCCTGCTATTTCAAAGCCTTCCAACTCAACAAACATAGGGTAGAGCCCGTGTTCTGCATTTTTGAAGTGTACGATCAGTTTATCTTCCAGCATTTCGATCTCTCCCAGAACAGGCCCGTCGCAAGGAATCTTTTGATACTGGTAAGTTTTGTGTAATGCCTGATAAGCTAACCGTTTGCCTACGATCTCTTTGTTGGCAGGATGGATGCATTGTAACTCGCCGGCATCCAAGGTCACTGCCATACCTGTATTGGGTACAGCCTCTAAGCACTTCATTTGCGCTTCCCGTAAGAAAGCACTCTCCCTCTTCATGGGATCATCATACTGGAAAGGTGCAATCTGCACGAAGTAGAAAGGGAGTTCTTCCCCTCCGGCAAACAAATCTCTCCATTCTGATACAAGATCGGAAAAAAGGGAGGTATAGTGCTGGTAGGTTGGGATATTGCTTTCGCCCTGATACCAGATAAAACCCTTTACCGTGTAATTGGCAAGAGGCAACAGCATCCCATTGTAAAGCAATGTCGGAATCTGTTGCGGCACGTGTGGATGGATCTCAATATGGGAGAGATCCAGATGAGGATACTTTTGCAACTGGTCTTTGCTCATCCAGGTTTCTATGGAAGAGCCTCCCCAGCTGAAGTGAACAATCCCGATTGGTATGTTCAGCACGTCCTGTAATGTTTTCGCGAAAAAATAACCGATCGCGCTAAAGTCGCCAGTCGTTGATACCGATGCCTGCTCCCACTGACCGGCAACATCCTCCTGCGCTGTGAGCGCAGGAGTTTGTGTTGCCGTGTATACATGGATAGAAGGGTATTTTTGCGATTCGACAATGGCATCGAGAGCATTTTCCACCGGCTGGCCGGTGAAGCCTTTCACAGGCATCTCTGTGTTCGATTGTCCCGAGCAGACCCACACATCTCCCAGAAGGATGTTTTGCAATACTTTCTTTTCCTTCTTCGACTCAATGGTGACGGTGTAGGGACCACCGGCTTCGGTGGTCTCTACAAACATTTCCCATTTTCCATCTTTGTCGACGGATACGATATACTCCTTTTCATTCCAACCGGTTGTGATTTTCAGGGTGCTGTTGGTGTCCCCTTTGCCCCATATACGAGCTTGGGAATTGCGTTGAAGCACCATGTTGTCACTGATGACCGATGGCAGGCGGATACCGGCGTA
>JAQVWR010000133.1 GCA_028709605.1 Proteiniphilum sp. | reverse complement strand
GAAAAACGCGTTTCTCTGCTCTTTGCCGGTGATGCCATGCAGCATCTGCCACAGATCGTTGGAGCCAAAGGCAATCATGACAGTTACCACTATGATTCCTGTTTTTATCTGCTGAAAGAGAAGATCCTCAGTGTCGATCTTGCGGGCCTCAATTTCGAGACCACCCTGGGGGGTGAACCTTACAGCGGCTACCCGATTTTCAGTGCCCCCGACGCGTTTATACAAACCCGATATCATCATCGCGCAGCTGCACTGGGGGGAAGAATACCGCACGACCCCCACAGCGCTACAGAAGCGTACAGCACGCCTACTATTACAGAATGGGGTTCGCATCATTGAATGATCTACCCGCCATGGAAGCAGGAGAAAAACAGAAAATGGATATCTTTGTGCAGCAGGCAGAGCGGATGATCAGGCATCCCCATTATGATCATGAATAGGAGCCGATTGATTTGATCATCCGTTTACCGGTCGCCACAGTTGATTTCCGCCACGATGATGCCCGTGCAGCTACGTTGCCCGAGACAGTAATCACTGACCGTTTTCTCCTCCACCACCACCTTCTTTGCAGCACTGGAGGCATGGATGAAGGTAAGCTTCTCACCCTTCCGGCAGGCGAATGCCATATGGGTGACATCCAGCCCCTCGATGCCGGTAGTGAAAAGAATGACCGACAGGTGGGGAATACGGTTCGACACCACTGCAATCCGCTCTTTGGGCAGATAGTAAAACCCGCCTCTCCGGTTCATCTTCTCTTCCGTAGCAACGATACGACCCAGCATTTCATCATCAGTTTTTATCCGGCGGTATGCCTCCCGGTGGGAAGACATAAAATGCAGGAGCTTCTTTTCCTTCACACCTCCCAGCGCTCCGGAAAGGTTGCGCAGCAAGCCCTTTCGTTCATTTTCATACACCCAGTCAGACGCATAATGAAGCCGGGAGGTATACCCATCAACGTCTCCGTCGCGGTAGCGTATCGCCTGTAGTTCTTTCCGAAAGGTCTCGAATGAAGGAGAGGGGCCGGATGCCGTACGGGAAAGTGCGATCACCGTCTCCACAAAGGTGGTGCAGTCGAAGGCACGCAGGTTCACCACCAGCTGCTCCTCGTCGCCCATCTCCAGGGTATGGGCAACATAAGGTCTACCCAGGAAAAAGAGGGCTGTTCTTTCCAGGACAATATCAGATGGGCTGCTCCGATACGCTCTTATGTATGCCAGATATTCATCGAACAAGATACGATCGTCGGGTGTATCATGTATATCCGGCTGCGCCCTCAGTGTCACGGTGGCCATACAAAAGAGGAATAATGCAAGCAGTGCTTTTACACGAGTCAAACGATTTATTTGCAATGGCATGGCTGTATGGTCTTCGCCAACAGGTAATGATCCAGAAGAGTGATGGCAGCCATCGCCTCCACGATGGGTACCGCGCGGGGCAGTACGCAGGGATCATGTCTGCCGCGGGCTTTGATGATGGTATTGTTTCCGTGGATATCCACCGTTTCCTGCTCCCGCAGAATCGTGGCTACCGGCTTAAACGCAACCCTGAAATAGATATCCTGTCCGTTGGAGATACCTGCCTGTATCCCGCCCGAGCGATTGGTACGGGTGTTGATCATTCCCTCATCGTTAAAAAAGGCATCATTCACTTCCGAGCCACGTTGATCCACGTCGAAGCCGGTGCCGTACGCAAATCCCTTTACTGCATTGATACTCAGCATAGCTGCCCCGAGGGAGGCATGCAGCTTGCCGAAGACCGGCTCACCCAGTCCAACGGGTACGCCGCGAACCACGCAGGTGATCACCCCGCCGATGGTATCACCCTGGCTGCGAACCTCCTGTATCAGCCTGATCATTCGTTCTGCCGTGTCGGGATCGGGACAGCGCACCATATTCTCTTCGGCCATCGAAAGATCATATTTTGCATAATCCTGATCCAGTCTGATCGGCCCCACCTGTGAGGTATAAGCCTGGATCAGGACATTCTGCTGCCGGAGGAACAGTTTGGCAACAGCCCCTGCCACCACCCGCGAGATGGTCTCACGGGCGGACGAACGTCCGCCACCGCGATGATCGCGGAGTCCGTACTTTTGCTGATAGGTGAAGTCGGCATGCGACGGCCGATAAACCTCTTTCAGATGATCATAGTCGGAGGAGTGCTGGTTCTCATTGCGGATGATAAAACCCATAGGCGCACCGGTACTCCTTCCTTCAAAGATACCGGAAAGAAACTCCACCCTATCCGGCTCTCTGCGGGGTGTGGTAATGCGCGACTGACCGGGACGACGCCGGTCCAGCTCCGCCTGTATAAAATCCGTGTCGATCTCCAGCCCGGGGGGACAACCGTCGATCACCCCTCCCACGGCGGCACCGTGTGATTCGCCAAACGAAGTCAACCGAAAAAGCGTTCCAAAACTGTTCATACCCCTACACAATCATTATCTCAACAGTTGCAACCGGAACCGCAGCCGCCACCACCGGAACCGCAGCCGCACGATCCGTCTTCATTCTCCCCGTCACCGCAGCCACAACCACCCGATCCGCAACCGCAGCCGTCGCCGGACAACAATACGGCGATCTCTTCGGCAGAAGCATCCCGCACACCGGTCACCCTCCCTTCAAAGTGCATCAGTTCACCTGCCAGCGGATGGTTGAAGTCCATGGTCACCGTCTCATCACCCACAGCAACCACGGAGCCCATCAGGTGATTGCCCGATGCATCCATCATGGGAACGGTATTGCCTTCAAACAGCACATTCTCATCGATTTTACCATCTATCTCAAAGATCGATTTGGGCAAGTCCAACACCTT
>JAQVWR010000132.1 GCA_028709605.1 Proteiniphilum sp. | reverse complement strand
TTACCGGGATCGCGGGCCAGCGACATCTCCTGCTGCCGTGATCCCGCACTTCCCTGCCTTTCCGGCAACCTGTTTTCGGGCAGGTAGGGCAGCGTCGCCGGGGTGATCTCTCCGTCACGGCAGAAGAGCACGGCCCGCCGGATCACGTTGCGCAGCTCTCGCAGGTTACCCGGCCAGCCGTATTGCGTCAGCAGGGACAACGCCTCCGGGGTGAGGGTCTCTGCATGCTTCTCCAGCTCACGGTTGGCCTCCTTCATGAAATGATCGGCATAGAGCGCAATGTCCTCGCTCTGCTCCCGCAACGGCGGTACCATGATGGTGAACTCGTTGATCCGGTGGTAGAGATCCTCGCGGAAGCGACCCTCGGCGATAGCCTTCTCCAGGTTCTCGTTGGTGGCGGTCACGATCCGCACATCCACCTCTCTGTCGATTGCCGACCCCACGGGGCGGATCTTCTTCTCCTGGAGGGTGCGCAGCAACTGCATCTGTACGCCATAGGGCAGGTTTCCCACCTCGTCGAGGAAGAGGGTGCCGCCATCGGCTTCGGCAAAGAAGCCACTCTTGTTTTCCAGTGCGGTGGTAAACGATCCTTTCTTGTGGCCGAACAGCTCACTGGGTGCCAGTTCGGGTGAGAGTCCCCCGCAATCGACCGCCACAAAGGGAGCTGTGGCGCGGCTGCTTCGCCGGTGGATGAGCCGGGCGACATGCTCCTTTCCGGTACCGCTCTCGCCGGTGATCATCACGGCCATCTGCGTGGGCGCCACCAGGTCGACATGGGTATACATCTCCTTCACCCGCGCGCTTCGTCCAAAGACGATCGCCTCCTGCTCAACGGGGCTCATCGCTTGCGGTGACCTTCGTGGCTCCCCGGGTTCTTTCGGCTCTCTGTCGGAGCTGCAGGCTGCCTCAATCTTCTGCGACAGGACAGAGGGGTTGACCGGCTTCTCCAGGTAGTCGAATGCTCCCAACTTGATGGCCGACACGGCGGTCTGCACATCGCCGTAACCGGTCATGATGATCACCGGCTCTCGTCTCCCCTTCTCGTTCAGCCAGGAGAGCAGCATGATGCCGTCGCCGTCGGGCAGGCGCAGGTCCGACAGCACCACCTGAAAAGCGTGCTTCATAAGTGCCTCCTGTGCGGCTTCCATGCCGGTGGCGAGAATCACCCCGAAACCGTTTCGTTCGAACCACTTGTGCAGCATGGCTCCGAAGGAACGGTCATCTTCGACGATCAGTATGCTTCTGTTCACACCTTGATTTTTTAAGAGAGATTGTAAAGATAGTTTATTTCTCCTGATTGTTGCAAGTTGATCCAACCCATTTTTTCACGCGTTTTTTTGTGATGTGGGGGTTGAGCGTGTGAAAAAGGCGATATAGAAGGATTTCGGCCCTCGTCAGAAAATTGTATCTTTGACCCAAATTTTCCATGCATGTACGAACAGAAGAAAGAGCAGACCCTGCGGCAGAAAAGGGTGCAGCAGTCCATCATCACTCTGCAGGCCGATGCCTGTATCATCACCTCTCCGGTCAACCAGTACTGGCTCTGCGGATTTATTTTCGACGGTTACCTGCTCCTCTACCCGGAGGGGGAGGCGCTGCTGTTCGTAAGACGTCCCGTCGGCATCCCCGATGAGCGGGTGACAGAGATCCGTAAGCCGGAACAAATCCCCTCGCTACTGCGCAGTGCCGGCCTTCCTCTGCCACGGCGGCTGCTGCTGGAGGCCGATCAGCTCACCTTCAGCAATGCCACCCGACTGCAGGCAGCCCTGGAGATGACGGAGCTGGTCAGCATCTCGGGCGAGTTGCGCAGGCTGCGTGCGGTGAAATCGGCCTATGAACTGAAACAGATACGCGAAAGCGCACGGGTACATCAGCAAGTGTATGAGCTGATCCCCTCGTTGTACCGAAAAGGGATGACCGACATGGAGCTGCAGATCGAGATCGAGCGACAGATGCGGCTTCACGGTTCGGTGGGCATCTTCCGCTCATTCGGGGAGAACATGGATATCTTTATGGGGAGCATGCTGGCGGGCGACAACGCCCAGACAGCTTCCCCTTTCGACTATGCACTGGGGGGTGGCGGCATCTCACCGCTGCTGCCGCTGGGTGCCAACGGTACGAAGCTGCTGCCGGGGATGACGCTGATGGTGGATATGGCGGGCAACTACCGTCCCTGGATGGACGACATGAGCCGCACCTTCGTGATTGAAGAGGCACCCGATATCGCCTGGGAAGCACATCAGCTCTCTATCGATATTGCCCGCGTCATTGAGCAAAGCACCCGGGCCGGTACTCCCTGTGCCAGTCTCTGCCTTCTGGCGGAGGAGATGGTGCAGGAGAGGGGGTTGCAACCCTATTTCATGGGTACCAGCCAGCAGGCGAAGTTTATCGGCCATGGCGTGGGGCTCGAGATCAACGAGCCGCCAGTGCTGACACCTCGCTCGAAGGAGATCCTGGAAACGGGTATGGCAATTGCCGTGGAACCCAAGTTCGTCCTTCCCGGCATCGGCGCCGTGGGAATCGAGAACAGCTATATCGTACAGGCAGATGCGCTGGAGAAGATCACTCTTTGCGAAGAGGGAATGATTGTACTCTGATTCGCTTTCCCATGCACGACGCCCTATAAAAGGTTACCTTTCGGGGGAGCCTTTTTCTTTTGGCATCTTACCGGTTGTGTAGGAGGTATAAAGCACAAAAAGCCCCCAGGATGACTCCCGGGGGCTTCTTAGTAAAGGACGGCGGCTACCTACTCTCCCACTTTGTGTGCAGTACCATCGGCGCTATTGGGCTTAACTTCTCTGTTCGGAATGGGAAGAGGTGGA
>JAQVWR010000058.1 GCA_028709605.1 Proteiniphilum sp. | reverse complement strand
GCAAATCACGAAAATGCGCTTATCTTTGCACTCTCAATTGAAACAATGTTGGTGCCATAGCTCAGTCGGTAGAGCAAAGGACTGAAAATCCTTGTGTCCCCGGTTCGATTCCTGGTGGCACCACTTTAGGAAAAGTACAAATTTAACAAATCCCTGAAAATTTAGTTTTTCAGGGATTTTCTTTTACTCAAAATTCCACTTTTGCGGCAAAATCAGGCGGTTTCTTCGGGCTAATTCGTGTACATTTTTGGTTGCGGAAAAATTGTCCACGCACACAGGCCGTTATACCTTCTCGGCCACAGTTACGCTGGCTAACAGTGTTTCGATGGAAAATTCTTCCTCTTTTCCATAGCAGTTGTAAAAATAACTTTTATTTTTTACTGCTCGGTTTATTTGAGGGCTAATATAGCAGGACTTATATGCAAAGTTTTATTGAAAAATACTCTTTGTTTCAGGAAATCACTTTTGTAATCCCCACAACTGTTACGGCGGTTACAGAGTGAAAGTAAAGTACTATACTAATTCTGTAACAAAGTCATTTGTGTCTTATCAACAAAACAAAAACAGTCTATTTTCGTCTTGTCGGCAGAACAAGAATACCCCTAACTTATCTCAATATTTTGTTTTTGTTTCTAAAATGCACTATATTTGCAGCATAATAGAAACAAAATAGAAAAATGACCTTTCTGGAATTTAAGACTAAAATGTTCGATTTGGCATGCTTCAATATCTATCAGGTATATGCATGGCAACCCGACTTTGACCGGAATAATCTTACCCGTTGGGCTAAGAAAGGGTATCTTATCCGGTTAAGACAGGGATACTTTGCTTTCTCCGAATATAAGAGCAAGCCGGACTATTCTCTTTATTTTGCCAACCGGATTTACCGCCCGTCCTATATCAGCTTGCATACAGCATTGTCGTTTTATGGGATGATACCGGAAGCGGTGGTACAAATTACCAGTATTACATCGCTTAAAACGGCATCTTTCGCCAATGACTTCGGCGAATACTCTTATAAGAATGTCAAGGAGAACCTAATGTTCGGGTACGAGTTAAAGCCAATGGCAGACAACCGCACCATACAGTTTGCCACACCTGAAAAAGCATTGCTTGATTTGCTGTATCTTTATCCGTTCTATGATAACGAGCAGGAATTGGAAGAACTGCGTTTGGATGAAAATTACCTACAAGATGATTTAAACAAGGATTTACTAATGGACTACTGCGCCAAGTTCCAAAGCAAGGCACTTGACCATCGGGTGAGGTTACTTTTTAAGACTTACAATTTATGATACAGATTGAACAGATAAGAAATTATTTTCCGGCTCAAATCCGGGGAAATTCGGGTTTCGATAAGCATATACTAAAAGAGTATTTGCAGTTGATGATTCTAGATTACCTTTCTTCTACGCCAAACATTCAAAAGATGGCTTTTATTGGTGGAACAAACCTGCGTTTGGTGAAAGGGATAGACCGGTTCTCCGAAGACTTGGATTTCGACTGCAAAGACCTGTCGAAAGACGAGTTCATTGAAATGACAAACGGTGTAATCCAGTTTTTGGAACGTTCAGGATTGAGGGTAGAAGCAA
The DNA here is from genome assembly GCA_028709605.1 of Proteiniphilum sp. Classification (GTDB taxonomy): domain Bacteria; phylum Bacteroidota; class Bacteroidia; order Bacteroidales; family Dysgonomonadaceae; genus Proteiniphilum. The sequence goes on along the minus strand of JAQVWR010000058.1, from coordinate 10,267 downwards.
AGGACAAAGAAAATCCGAAATTAACAGCTTTCCGGCGTAATATCCATTTTCCCGAATTGTTATTCGATTTGGGGTTAAGCGGACACAAGGAAGAACGCTTTTTGATAAAAGTCGAAAGCCAAGACCAAGTAATCGTTTATCCTCCGGTTATCACGAACGTCAAGGGTTGCGGATTCTTTTTCCCGTTTCCTGTTCCTTCTGATGGCGTATTGTGCAGTATGAAAATCGCTGCGATGTTAGCCCGTGCCAAAGGGCGTGATTTTTACGACCTGATGTTTTTATTAGCACAGGCAAAACCCGATTACAATTTTCTTTCAAAACGTTGTGGAGTGCATAACTTACAAGAGTTCAAGCAGGCGACAGCCGAGTTGCTGAAAACAGTCGATTTGAAGAAGAAGCAAAAGGATTTTGAACACCTGCTTTTCCATAAAGCCAATAGTGAGAAGATTTTGAGGTTTGGTGAATTTATAGATTCACTTATAGAATAATTCAATGCAAAACCACTATTGCATGGTGCCCTTATTCGTCGATAGTGCAAAAAGACAATGGCAATACCAGTTAATCAGCCTGTTAGTTATCATACTGATATTTCAAAACATTTCCAGTTACCGAGCAAGTTACCCAAAAATACCCACACTGATTGATTGCAATCAATCAATCAGATCCGAGCGCTCCTTGTACTTTGCTCCTCATTGCATGTGAAGCTCTTGATCCTCCTGTCACGCTCATCCTATTGAAAGTAGTGAGAATCATGGATTGGAGAAACTACTATTGTGCAAAGTAATCCGGAAAATAATTCGTTTGAAAACGCGATACGAATCTGTAAGTATTGTATGCACCGAGAATTCCGATGCCGTTTTCAATATTCGTGTGAATCAGAACCGGTTCTGAAAATGGCGTATCCTTGGAATTCAACATTTTATTTCCTGAAATCACGTACTGATACAGATCCTTGGAAATTTCACCGATTTCAATGATGTATTCCACAGTCAGCGCTTTCTCTTCGCCGTTCCCGGTATCTGTTATTTCACTGTTGAAGTATGTAACAGATTCCAGTGTATCACAGTATGAAAAATCGAATAAAATATCCTTCCCATTTACAAAATGATCGGAAAAAAGATTATCCACCCTTTCCGTTTTCCCCTCATCGCCAACAATCTCTTTTAAGAAATTCCCGTTATCAATAAAATTTTTTTTCAACACTTCGCTGAGTTTCAGTTCTAATATCTTCTCTGTCTCTATTTCAGGTTTACGATAATATTTTTTTAAAGCTTTAATAAAATAGTAATTTTCTTGATTCGCCGCATCCGTCAATTTCAGCTGTACCTGCATGCTTCGATATGTGGTTTTGTTCACTGTATTATTGTTGTTGGGGACATTATGTTCTACCTCCCGGACAGTAACGGTTGAATCGTTCACTACAATACCGGGCTCCTCCGGAATAACAGTATGGGATCTGATCGGGTCGAAGCAACCGGCAATGACTTCGATCTTTATTTCGTCACCCGGCTTCGGCAAGTAGGTTCCCGTATATACCCCATTGGTGCCGTATGAGAGTTTTTCTTTGAAATCGTCATCTACAAAAAGCGATACCGAAGCCCCGGAAATAGGAATAAATGGCTCCGATATCCCAAACGTGAAACGGCTTTGGGAAAGGTGTACAGATACAACCCGTATCGATGTTTTGCTCTGTCTGACTGGAATCCGTAACCTTCAGGGAGGTAACATCGGGCATAAATGTGTGATAGGTGTAGGCGGTGCCGAATTTTATATCATGGTTGACGTTCGGTGTAAAATCGAAATCGGTTTTCACTGTCCAGTCTCTTATTCCGGAATGATAGGTCAGCTGTGTTTCTTCATTCTTCTGGATTTGATTCGGAACAGAGATATCCCGGGAAACACTCTCGTAACCGCTGCCTAATGCCGAACGGTATCGTGTGATAGTCGTCCATCTTTTCAAACATTCCCGGCATAGTATCTTTTAATTCGTTACACGCTCAAAGCAAAGAGAAACGGAGTCCGAAGCGGAGGCTAAAGTGTACCGGTTTCTCTTTATAGATTGTTTCGACCTCACTTCCATTCTGAAAATAATAACTCACGCCGGGTTCTGCATACAATCCTATCGTCGGTGTAAAATTATACTGTACCCCCACAGACGTATTCAGAGACCATTGTAACGGGTCGATCGATATTTTGTCTTCATGACCGGAAATCAGCGTATTGTCCAAAAAATAGTCCGTGGTCAATTTACCGGATACGTTTTTTTCAACCAGTCCGCCTCCTGATACATACACGGATGTATGCTGACTCTTCCATACATTGTAACTTATACTGAGAGGAATACCGACATTATAAAGGGTTTGCTCACTGGTGTAATAATTTCCTTCACTTCCGGAGCGAAGCTGAGACGACAGGATGATACAGGTCAATCCGCTTGTAAGACTCCACCTGTCATCAAAACTGTAATTGACAGAAGCCCCCACAATGAGCGGTTGCTTATGCCTGACATCCGTGTAAACTTCCCGGTATTTATTTTCAACAAGAATATCTCCAAACGGATCATCTCCCACAACAGGCTCTTCCTCATCTGTCTCCAGCGGCAGTTCCCCGGAAACAAAACTTACATATCTATTTTGATAGGTCTTTGCGGAACCGGAGGAGATATTCGATGCGTACAAGCTTGTTGCCCATTTTGCGGATCTATTTTTCCCTCTAACCCTGGATAAATCCATATCAAAAGGAGATTCATGCTGATCATCGTGATGATGACGTTTCTCTCTATGTACGTCACTCCGGGAATCTTCACCCTGAGCTTCATGCGTAGGGACTGTTTTTTCCGCTGTTTCAGCTATCAGGCTGTCTGACGATCTATTGATTAGGATTTCATTTGAAGCGGAGGTGGCTGCCTTCTTATTTTCAGGAGAAAAACCTCTTCTATTGCTATTCCCTGCAATCCCTTTTCCTCCAACATTCTGTTGTGCGGTAAGGGTCTTCTCCGGCTGATCCGTAAATGCCCCTTTTTGAATGATCATTTGGGGTTCCCGGGGATTCTTTTCATTCAGAAGCGCATCTCCGATCCACAGCATGGCCAACACCACGGCAGCTACCGCTCCTATCCTTTTAGCCCATAATACGACCTTGTGTTGTCCTGAAGAAGATTTGACGGAGGCATCTTGTCTCATCCTTTGCTCAATATCCCCCCATAATCCTTCCGGAGACGGCTCTTGATGAGTTTCCATCCGTTTTCGCAGATTTTCTGACCATTGATTGCTCATAACGCCGTTTTTTTCATTGATTCATAAACCCTAATTTGTTTAGCCAAAACATTCTTTGCACGATGCAATTGAGAAGCAGAGGAACTTTCCGATATTTTTAATATCGAAGCAATCTCTTTATGACTTTTATTTTCAAAAACAAAAAGGTTAAACACCGTTCGATAACCGGTAGGAAGAGAACGGATCATTTCCAGAATGACAAATATTGGAATTTCATCGAAATCCGGCTCCTCTTCTTCCGTCGTATCCGGCAAATCCCATACCGGCTGGTGAATGACCTCCAGTCTCTCCCTTGTTTTGAGAAATTTCAATGACTCATTCACGACAATACGAGTAGACCATGCTCTCAAAGACCCCGGCCCTTTGTATTCAAAAAGAGCAATTGCTTTGAATATTTTAATGAAACTTTCCTGTAAGACATCTTTTATATCCTCTCTGTCAAAAACATAACGGGAGCATACGGTAGTAAGATATCCGGAATAATGATGATAGAACTCTTTCATAGCAATGATATCGCCGGATACGATCTGTCTATAAAACTCTTGCTCCTTATCTTTGTTCTCTATCATTGCTGCCGGATAACTTTCTAAATCACGGGTTGTACCTTTTTACAAAGGTACAACCTATCATGATTTTGTTCACAAAAAAACGATGCTATTTTACCGTTACGGATATTTTACCACTGTTTTTCTTTTTGTCCGCTACGGTAATAGTTGCGTTTCCGGCTTTCACTCCCTTGACCGTAATTTTACTCTGACTAACCGTCACTGAAGCTATCTTATCGTCACTCGATTTAGCCGTATACGGGGCTATACCGCCACTCACGGTGATATCCGACGTTTTTTCCACCTCTACGGTTACGCTGCTTGAGGAAAATTTCAATTTTTTATCATCGTCATCTTTATCACACGATGCGAGGGTACATACCAAAGTAAGAGCAACTAAACTCATGTAAAACAAACCTGGAATTTTCTGGAACTTCTTCATTTTTCAATTTTTTTAATTAGACATTATTATTTTTTGAGTGATCGTTTTTTTGAGCACTCACTCTTTCTATAAATCTCATTATTTTGAAACCTTGCACCGAGCAGCGCAAAAAAAGTGCCTGTTTTGCTTTTATTAACTATGTAGGCAGTTCTTCCATACATTACCGGCAGATAGGCATCTCGGAGAAAGACATATCCAACCCTCTTGTACCTTCACTTCATTTCTCTCATAGATCATGGTTGATTGGGTTGATCATGAAGTCCGGGATTTGTAATCAAATTCAACAGACTTCTCTCCGCTGAATGACTTCCATTTTACCTTCAACTTCACTGTTTTACCTTTCGTATCGGGCAACTTATCCAGCCTGAAGGCCACCAGAGCGTCCATCACTCTTCCATTCACATCACCGAAAGCATTATGACGGAATTCCACCTCATACAAATTATCGGGATTTCCGCCTGCAAGGAGATTCACATAATGGGCTCTTCCTTGATCCCCCCATACAGTTCGGAAACGAAGGGTCAAATAACCGTCTTCCACAATGGTGACCCAATCTGCGACAATCTCCACAGGATCATTGCCATAGACGGAATGATTGTTTGCGCCTAAATCGGGAACCATTGATTTTGTCAACAGGCTGTCTATCCAATTCACAAACACGGCTTTACTATATTCTTTGCTGGATTCGTTGACTTCTTTGTAATTCACCAGAGCTCTCACTTCCTTGGATCCAAACGGAGAAGATGTGAAATTTACCGGGAATAAGGTCGTTTTGTCATCCAGTTGCAGGAAAACAGAGTGATCCTGGGCCTGCTTTACTGTTACAAGGGCATTGGGGGAGAGATGGCACCCACAGGTATCATCATCGCTCAGACAAGACTGAAAGAATAGCAGGTAGCAAATAGTACCCACCGTCAAAAAAAAAGATTTGAGCATCTTCATTGCTTTAACATTGTAAAATTGTGAAACATTCCATCTTTCTTACATCCTATTGATTAAATCTTGAGATCACAAAACCTTGCACCGAAAAACATTTTTTAACATATATGTGATTTCGAAGATGCAAAAGGTCTCTTGGCCTTAATTTTTCGGCCAATCGGAACGGCCTATGGGTGCGAAAAGAAAACCATCATTGACCCGTGATCAGTGATGGTTCTCTTTTTTAGGTAGTTTTTGGCAATTTTTAGTGCAAACCGGTTCCAAATGCCTGAAGGTATTTATCGATATAAAACTTTTTTTCCTTCGACCTGTATTGCTGAATATATCGGGGATGCTCCAGTACCGTGATCCTGTCAAACAGTTTCTGTTCACTGTTCAGCTTCGCGAGAAAGTGCGCATTTTTCTTCCCCAGGACAAACACCTCCGAGGTGTCCAATCCCAGGTCAATATGTTTTTTCAGAGAGGCAATCATAAAGTCTTTAACCTTTATAAACAGCTCCATATCGTCGTAGTAATTCGCGTTCCGCCAGGTACCCCCGGTTGTCCGGCGGGTGATCGCCAACGGGAAGGGGGAATTGATGTAAAAATTCCGGTAGAAGCGGGTTGCACCTCCGTATGCCTCAATCATATCATAAACATAGAGGGAGGAGACCTCATGGGTATGTGCCGACTGCATGGTGATACCGCAAACACTCTCCAGCCGTTTGGTATCGGTGAAAGGAATGCCGGTTACCCCTGCCCCGTTCCTGCCTGGGTTGATCCCGATGAGAAACCTTCTTTTCCGGAAATCGTTATAAAATTTATGATAAAACGCTCCCATCACCTTTATCGTCTCCGGATTGTCGAGGAACGGATTGATCACCTGATAGCCATCCGGTAATTCTCCGCTATAGGAGAGCTGTTGATTGAATGCAATTACCTTCTCAGCAAATGTCTGCATCATGTTATCCTGTTTCTGAAAGAGAACGCAAGATATTGATTTGCGTGCAGATTCGCAAATATTGGAATAAAGAAAAGCTGAATAGCTAGATCGCCTGGAAACAGATGCTAATTAACTAAAAGGCAAATAATCTGCAGGAATCTGCGCCTTTTATTCAAAAGAGGGCAAATGAGATATCATTATAAACAGCATTTGCTGTGATTCTGACCATTTTGATAATATTTCGACCTTAATATGGCATTTTATCATTTTTATTTTTCAATTCAAACATTTTGTCTAATTTTGTATCGGCAAACCATTCAAGATAGCAGAACAACTGGTTATCAGACCGCGATCAACAATCAATTCGTGAATATGTCAACATTACGATTTAAAGCAGTAGAGGTTGCGTCAAAAAGGGCGCCCGTGGAAATCCCCTCTCCCGGACAGTTACCGTCGGAGTATTACGGCACGTATGTGTTCAACCGGACACAGATGTCGAAATATCTTTCAAAAGAGACCATGAATATCGTACTGGCAGCGATTGATCAGGGCACCACTCTCCACCGGGAGATTGCCGATCATGTGGCAGCCGGGATGAAGATGTGGGCCATCGAGATGGGGGCAACCCACTACTCTCACTGGTTTCAACCTCTCACGGAGGGCACGGCCGAGAAACATGACTCCTTTATCGATTATGTCAACGGTCCCGCCGGCGGCATTATCGAACGTTTCTCGGGTAAGCTGCTGGCACAGCAGGAGCCCGACGCCTCCAGCTTCCCCAGCGGCGGGATCCGCAACACCTTTGAGGCGAGAGGATATACTGCATGGGACCCTTCATCGCCGGCATTTATCATTGACGACACGCTCTGTATCCCCACGGTCTTTATCTCCTACACCGGTGAAGCACTCGACTATAAGACGCCGCTGCTGAAAGCCCTCTCGGCGGTCGATAAAGCAGCCACGGCAGTATGCCATTTCTTTCATCCGGAAGTGAAAAAAGTATACTCCTATCTGGGATGGGAACAGGAGTATTTTCTGGTGGACGAGGCGCTCTACGCTGCCCGCCCTGACCTGTGCCTAACCGAGCGTACGCTGATGGGCCATGAGAGTGCCAAGAACCAGCAGCTGGAGGATCATTACTTCGGCGCCATCCCGTCGCGTGTGGCTGCTTTTATGAAAGAGCTAGAATATGAAGCTTACAAGTACGCCATTCCACTGAAAACACGCCATAACGAGGTGGCCCCCAACCAGTTTGAGCTGGCTCCGATTTTCGGGGAGACCAATCTGGCGGTAGACCAGAACCTGCTGGTAATGTCGCTGATGCACCGGATCGCAGCCAAACACCATTTCAGGCTGCTGCTGCATGAGAAACCTTTTGCTGGAGTGAACGGATCGGGCAAGCACAACAACTGGTCCCTGGGGACCGACACCGGCATCGGGCTATTCACCCCGGGCAAAACGGCTAACGAGAACCTGCTCTTTGTCACCTTTCTGGTCAACACCCTGATGGCAGTCTACAAACACAACGCCCTGCTGAAAGCTTCCATCATGTCTGCCAGCAACGCACACCGGCTGGGTGCTAACGAAGCCCCGCCGGCCATCATCTCCGTTTTCCTCGGCAAGCAGATCTCAGCCGTACTGGATAAGATCGAGGAGAGTTCGGAGGATGACGACATCACCGTGGACGAACTGAAGAAGATGAAGCTGGGCATCTCACACATCCCGGAGGTGCTGATCGACAACACCGACCGGAATCGGACCTCTCCCTTCGCCTTTACCGGCAACCGGTTTGAATTCAGGGCGGTAGGAGCCTCTGCAAACTGTTCTCCCGCCATGTTCGTTCTCAATGCAACGGTGGCCGCACAGCTCATCGACTTCAAAGCGGAGATTGAACAGAAGATGAAGAAAGGAATGAAGAAAGAGCAGGCCATCTTCGACACGCTTCGCATCTATATCAAAGCATCTAAACCGATCCGGTTTGAGGGCAACGGATACAGCGACGAATGGAAAGAGGAAGCTGCCTGCAGGGGACTCGACTGTGAGACCAGCGTGCCGGTGATCTACGATGCCTACACCTCGCCGCAGTCGGTAGAGATGTTCGAACGAATCGGCGTGCTGAATGAGAAGGAGTTGCATGCCCGCAATGAGGTGAAATGGGAAACCTACACCAAGAAGATCCAGATCGAAGCACGAGTGCTGGGCGATCTCTGCATGAACCACATCATCCCGGTGGCCACCGAGTACCAATCGATGTTGCTCGACAACCTATTCAAGATGCGGGCGGTCTTCGACAAGGAGAAAGCCGACCACCTGTCGAAGGAGGATGCAGCGCTGATCGAGGAGATCGCCGCACATATCTCCGCCATCAAGACCAATGTAGATGATATGGTGAATGCCCGCAAGGCCGCCAACAAGCTGGAAGATGCCCGGGAGAAGGCGGTAGCCTACCACGACACCGTCCAAGTCTATTTCGATATCATCCGTTACCATGTAGACAAGCTGGAGCTGATCGTCGACAACCAAATGTGGACCCTGCCCAAATACAGGGAGCTGCTATTCATCAACTAAGTGACTCTCTCTTTCAAAGAGATCACTGTTTACGAATAGGATCGTTTACACATACTCCTCACCGTACCGGAACTTCACATCGGTCACAAAATGTTTGATGCGCTGCTCCTCACTCTTCTTGCAGATCAGCAGCACGTTGTCCGATTCTGCCACGATGTAGTCATCCAGTCCCTGCAGCACGACCAGCTTATTGTCGCTCATGGCTACCACATTGTCATTGCTCTCAATGAAAAGCGTCTTGCAGTGAAGACTGGCATTGTTGCTGTCGTCACGACCAGAAATCTCATGTAGGGCGCCCCAGGTTCCCAGATCGCTCCATCCGAAATCGGATATATTCACATAGACGTTATCCGCTTTCTCCAGGATCCCGTAGTCGATGGAGATATTGGGACAGAAGGGAAAACTTTCATCCACGAACTGTTTCTCGCAAGGAGTATTGAACAACTCCTTTCCTTCATCGAACTTGTGTACAATATCCGGCAGGTATTTGTTGAAAGCATCCAAGATGCTGTCCACATTCCAGAGGAAGATCCCGGAATTCCACATAAACTCACCGCTCTCCACAAATTTCTTCGCCAGCTCAAGATCCGGTTTCTCGGTAAAGGCTTTCACCTTCCCAATCCCTTCCATATTCTTCCCGTCAACCTGAATATACCCATATCCTGTCTCGGGACGACTCGGCTTAATGCCGAGAGTAAGGAGTACCGGCTTTTTTGCCACAAACTCCAGACCGCTCTTCATATCTGCCACAAACTGATCTTCCCTCATGATCAGGTGATCGGACGGCGCAACGATGATATTTGCTTCCGGGTCGACCGCTCTGATGCGAAAGGAAGCAAAGGCAATAGCGGGGGCCGTATTACGCCGCAACGGCTCCAACAACAACTGATTTTCATGGAGATCGGGAAGTTGCTGCTGCGTCATTTCAGCATAGGCGGCATTGGTGACAATATAAATATTCTCCGTCGGGACAATTTTCCTGAACCTGTCGTAGGTGCTTTGTAACAAGGAACGTCCGGTACCTAAAAAATCCAGAAACTGTTTGGGTTTGTCTTCTTTGCTGAAAGGCCAGAAGCGGCTTCCCACACCGCCACTCATGATCACACAATAATTATGGTTGTTTCTCATTTCTAAGATGATATGTTTGATAAAAAGGATTCCTCACCGATATGCTTCCATCTGATTGCAGGCTCGAAACTATGTAAATAACACCTTCTTGTGACAATTTGTTTTCTTCCCTGCCAATTGTACCCTTAAAGATACGAAACTTATCAGGATCCTACACGGAAAAGGATGACGAATCGCATAAAAAATAAAGGGAACGTTTTCATTATCCCAAAAATATGTTTACTTTTGCAATCGCTTTTCCCACGATAATGCCCAGATGGCGGAATTGGTAGACGCGCTGGTCTCAAACACCAGTGGATTCACTTCCATGCCGGTTCGATCCCGGCTCTGGGTACTTTTCATAAAGAAATAAACCTGTAAATCAAGTATTTACAGGTTTTTCTTTTTAAATTTGCACCACAATTGCACCACTTGATAAAAACAAAGCCCCGCAAATAGAACTTGCCGG
>JAQVWR010000057.1:7214-12377 GCA_028709605.1 Proteiniphilum sp. | reverse complement strand
CTACGACCAAAATCTTAGAGATTAGACAGTTCCGAACCGGCTTTAAATTTAGCTGTTTTCTTTGCCGGAATGTTGATGGCTTTTTTTGTGCGGGGATTGATCCCTTTTCTGGCGCTTCTTTCAGACACAGAGAAGGTGCCGAATCCTACCAATACAACCTTGCCCCCGGCCTTCACTTCACCAGAAATAGTGTCGAGAGTGGCATCCAGTGCTTTTTTTGCATCCACTTTGCTAAGGCCTGCTTTTTCGGCAATAGCGCTAATGAGTTCTGATTTGTTCATAAGAAATGGTAAATAAATTAATTAAACATACTATACATCAAGGCTGAGCCTTATTTCCAGGCGTCAAATATAAGCGTTAAAACGAATATTATCAAGAAAAATGATAAAAAGTATTTGTTTTTTATAAAAAAAATCCTTTTGCGGGGCAAAAAACAGCAAATTGCAGGAAATAATCGTAATTTTGCGCCTCAACAGTTGGTTATGAATATGTACAATTCAAGAAACAGTTTTGCGGGCATGCTACCGGTGGTCACCAAGAACCTCATCATTATCAATGGGCTCATCTGGCTGGCTCAATTTGTATTGCAGAGCAGAGCAAACATCGACCTCACGGAACCCTTCGGTTTGCATTTCCCTGCATCGGAACATTTTCGAATCTATCAGCTGGTCACCTACATGTTCCTGCATGACCCCTACTCTTTTTCCCATGTATTCTTCAACATGTTTGCGGTCTTTATGTTCGGACGAACGCTGGAACAGGTGTGGGGTCCCAAACGGTTCCTCACCTATTACTTGGTGACCGGCATCGGAGCAGGGTTGATACAGATACTGATCCTCTATTTCAGGGTGCAGGCTGTGTTGCCGCAGGAGATGTTCTCGATGGTGGACAATGTCACCGTAGGTGCATCAGGCGCCGTCTTCGGCATCCTGCTCGCCTTTGGCATGCTCTTCCCCAATGCGGAGCTGTTCATCATCCCCTTTCCTTTCCCGATCAAAGCCAAATGGTTCGTGATCGGCTATGGATTGCTGGAGCTCTTTTTCGGCGTTGCCAACCGGTCGGGCGACAATGTGGCCCATTTTGCCCATCTGGGTGGGATGCTTTTCGGTATTTTCATGATCCTCTACTGGAAAAAAAGAGACAGGAAGTATGGCCGATATTATTGACACACTGAAACAGAAGTATAAAACGGGGAATGTGATCACAAGGCTCCTGTTTATCAACACCCTTGTCTACATCGCGCTGAAGGTCATTGTGGTCATTTTTACGCTGTTCAACATTCATGCAATTGACCCGGTAACTTTTCTGGGTGTGCCCTCTCATATCCCGATGCTGGCGCTCAGAATCTGGACCCCGCTCACCTATATGTTCGTGCATGAAGGGTTCCTGCATCTGTTGTTCAATATGCTTTGGCTTTACTGGTTCGGACAGATCTTCCTCCAGTATTTTTCCGGACGCACCCTCGGGAGCCTCTATCTGCTGGGGGGACTGGCCGGTGCATTGCTTTATGTGATTTCCTTCAATACCATCCCTTATTATACCGGCATGGAACGCAGTTGGATGATCGGTGCTTCTGCCGCGGTGATGGCGATCGTGATGGGTGCAGCCTTCTACCGGCCGGAAGTACAGCTGAACCTCCTCTTTCTGGGCCCGGTCAGAATCCTCTATATTGCCCTCTTTGCGTTTGTCATTGACTTCCTCTCGCTGGGAAACGCCGCCAATCCCGGCGGACATGTGGCCCATATCGGGGGGGCGCTGCTGGGGTACCTCTTCGCAACCCAATATAAGCATGGCAGGGATATCACAAACCGGATGAGCCGCCTGCTGGACGGGCTCGCAGGGTTATGCAAGCCGCGCCAACAAAAGACGAAGATGAAGGTGTGCCATCCCCGAAACGAGAGCGACTGGGACTATAACAAACGCAGGAATGATGAACAGGCAGCGATCGACGCCATTCTGGACAAGCTGAAGCAATCAGGATACAGCAGTTTATCATCAGAAGAAAAAAAGAGACTTTTCGATGCGAGCAAGAAGTAAAAAGCAGCCCTTTAAAGATCTTGTCAAATGGATCATCTTCGCTACCAACCTGGTAGCGATCCTCCTGCTTTTCACCTCTTTTCTTTCCTGGAGGGTGTCGCCGCTGAAAACGAATCTCTTTTCCTATATCGGTCTGGGATTTGGTTTGATCCTTCTGCTCAATGTGGCTTACCTCGTTCTCTGGATCTTCTTCTCCAAATGGAAGCTGGCGCTGATCTCGCTAGCGGCCCTCCTGATCTGTTACAAGCCGGCCACCACCTTCTTTCCCCTGCATCTCTTCCCCGTAAAGGAACCACACGGGGCGATCGGGGTGCTGACATACAATGTACAGGGGTTTCCGGAAGAACGGGACAAGAGCTCCTCCAGACATCCCATCCTCGAGTATATCGCTGCCACCGATGCCGATATTGTCTGCATGCAGGAGTATCTAGTCAGCAAGACAGGACAGTCCATCTTCTCACAGCGCGATGTAAACCGCTTGTTAAATAAGTATCCCTATCGGTCGGTCACCGGTTTGGAATCGTCGGGAAAATATCATATCTTCGGGTTGGCCTGCTTCTCGAAGCATCCCATCGAGAAGACGCATGAGATCGTATTTGACTCCTCCTATAATGGGGCGGCGGTCTATACCATCAATATTGAAGGAAAGAGATATACGGTGGCAAACGTCCATCTGGAGTCGAACAGCATCATGGCAGAGGACAAGAAGCTCTACAGCGACTTTCTGCAGAACAGCGACTCGGTAAGGCTGGAGCAGGTGACCAGCAACATCCGCAGCCGCCTGGGCAGTGCCTACCGCATGCGTGCCCGACAGGTGGAGCAGGTGAAGAAGTATATCGAAACGCAGGATAACGAAGCAACTATTATCTGCGGCGACTTTAACGACACCCCTATCTCCTATGCCTATTCCCGGATGAGAAAGGGATTGAAGGATGCCTATGTCGCCACCGCCTTCGGGCCGGGGATCACCTATCACGAAGATCTCTTTCTGTTCCGCATCGATCACATCCTGCACAGCGAGCAGCTGAAAGCTTTCCGGACGGAGGTCGACAAAGTGCCCTACTCAGACCATTATCCGCTCCGTACCTATCTGAAGCCGGTGGAAACCTCATCAAAAAGTGAGTAACAAATTGAAATTGAAAATCATGTACAAGATAAGCAAACAATTCGCGTTTTCTGCGGCCCATTCCCTGCACGGACTGCCCGATGGCCATCCCTGCAGCCGGTTGCACGGCCATAATTATGTGGTCACGGTCCATCTCCGTGCACGCGAACTGAACAACCAGGGGTTCGTGCGGGACTACAATGAGTTGCGGAGAGTGAAAGAGTATATCGACTCCACGCTCGACCACCGAAACCTCAACGACATCATGGCGCCCCTCAACTCATCGGCAGAGAACCTGGCAAAGATGATCTACGATCGCTTTAAGCCACTGCTCCCCGAGCTGTATGCCATTGAAGTAAGTGAAACCCCCAAGACATCGGCGATCTATGAACCTGAATGTCAATGAAATTTTTTACTCCCTCCAGGGAGAAGGGGGACGCACCGGACAAGCCTCCATCTTTATCCGGCTGGCCGGGTGTAACCTGTCCTGCAGCTTCTGCGATACCGACTTTGAACGGGGGATGAAGATGACACTCGAAGAGGTGCACCTCCAAATCGAAGCATACCCTTGCAAATGGATTGTCTGGACAGGCGGTGAACCCACCCTGCAACTCACTGATGAGATGGTTGCTTTTTTCAGGGAGAAAGGGTACCGACAGGCCATTGAGACCAACGGCACCCGAAAGGTGCCGGCCGGCATCGACTATATCACCTGCAGTCCCAAGCTGCATTTCGAAAAGGTGAGGGAGCTGATCCCCGAGGTAGACGAGCTGCGCTTTCCCATACAGAAAGGCGATCCTCTGCCCGATATCTCCATCCTCCCCAAAACGGAACGCTACCTGCTGAGCCCCATCTTCGAGGATCAACAGATCATTCCGGAGAATGTGGCATACTGCATCTCCCTGATCCGGCAATATCCGGTATGGGCTCTCAGCCTGCAAATGCATAAACTGATCGAGATCCGCTGATATGACCAGATTCGACATAACCATCCTGGGCTGCGGTTCTGCCATGCCCTCCACCCTGCACCATCCCCCCTCACAGCTGATCGATCTGAACGACAAGCTCTTTATGATCGATTGCGGAGAGGGGACACAACTGCAGATGCGCAAATTCAAGACCCGGATGGGCAAACTCCACGCGCTCTTTATCTCCCACCTGCACGGGGATCATATCTTCGGACTGCCCGGACTGATCTCCACACTCAGTCTGCTGGGGAGAACCGACGACCTGCACATCTACTCCCACAGGGAGCTCGACTTTATGCTGAAGCCCCTGCTGATCTATATGGGAAGCCATCTGTCGTTCCGGATCCATCTCCACCCCATGAACCCGTCACAAAGGGAGGTGATCTATGAGAATAAAACAATCAGGATCATCTCCTTCCCGCTAAAACACCGAATCGACACCAACGGCTTCCTCTTCGAGGAGAAGGAAAGGCCCCGGCACATGATCCGCGAGATGATCGACTTTTACCGGATACCACTCCGACAGATCGCTGCCATCAAGGCAGGGGCCGACTTCGTTACGGAAGAGGGCACCGCTGTCCCAAACAACATCCTTACCACGCCGGCAGCCCCCCCGAGAAAGTACGCTTACTGCTCCGACACCGCCTATGCTCCGGAGATCATTCCCTACATCGAGGGGGCGGATCTGCTCTATCATGAAGCCACCTTCGCCGAGAGTGAACTGAGCCGTGCCACGGAGACCTATCACTCTACCGCCCGGCAAGCGGCGGAAATGGCCGCCGCTGCCCGGGTAAAAAAGCTGGTCATCGGCCACTTCTCCTCCCGCTACAACGAACTGGAGACGCTGCTGCAAGAGGCATCGGAGATCTTCCCGCAGACCGAACTTGCAGATGAAGGGAAAATCCTATCTTTGTGATATAAACATGTATCGATGAAACGATTCCGGTTCATTCTACTGCTGGCCGCCCTGCTCGCTGCCGGTTTCCCTGCCCTTGCGCAGGAAAACGACACGCGTATGACCGTGCAGGAGCGGGAGCAAGAGACCCGGATCAA
>JAQVWR010000057.1:0-7114 GCA_028709605.1 Proteiniphilum sp. | reverse complement strand
CGGAGGTCGCAAACGGTTATCAACTATAAAATACTATCTTAAATGAACATTGCGATTGTAGGTACCAGCGGAGCGGTAGGACAGGAGCTGCTGCGCGTGCTGGAAGAGAGAAACTTTCCGTTGGATGAACTGGTTTTGTTCGGCTCGTCACGCAGCGCCGGCACCACCTATCCCTTCAAAGGAAAAGTGATCACAGTAAAAGAGTTGCAACACAACGACGATTTTAAGGGAATCGATATTGCCTTTGTATCGGCCGGCGGTGGCACTTCCACTGCGTTTGCAGAGACGATCACCAAACACGGAGCCATCATGATCGACAACTCCAGTGCGTTCCGCATGGAGGAGGATGTGCCTCTGGTGGTTCCCGAAGTGAACGCCGAAGATGCACTGAAACGCCCCCGCGGCATCATCGCCAACCCCAACTGTACAACGGCACAACTGGTAGTGCCTCTGAAGGCGATTGAAGAGATTACCCATATCCGGAAAGTGCATGTAGCCACCTACCAGGCCGCTTCGGGTGCAGGTGCCGCCGCCATGCAGGAGCTGGAAGAGCAGCAAAGGCAGCTGGTGAACGGCGAAGCGCCCACCATCTCCAAGTTTGCCTATCAGCTTGCCTACAATCTGATTCCGCAGGTGGACGTCTTTACCGACAATGGCTATACCAAAGAGGAGATGAAGATGTACCACGAGACGCGCAAGATCATGCACTCCGATATTGAAGTGAGCGCCACCTGTGTACGCGTACCGGTGATGCGCGCTCATTCTGAAGCGATTTGGATCGAGACCGAACGCCCCCTGTCGGTAGAGGAGGCGCGCGAAGCGTTTGAAAAAGCCCAGGGCGTAGTAGTGATCGATAATCCGGCGAACAAAGAATATCCCATGCCACTCAATCTCAGCGGAAAAGACCCGGTTTATGTGGGACGTATCCGCAAGGACCTGACCCAGGAGAAGGGACTCAGCTTCTGGTCGGTATCAGATCAGATCCGCAAGGGGGCCGCACTGAATGCCGTCCAGATTGCAGAGTATCTGATCAAAGCAGGATGGTGACAAACACCTAAGCGATCGAGCCCCCGGGTGAATGGGAAGGGGGCTGAGTGTTCATCTGGTCGTGCTGCATCAACACGCGATGCGGAAGCAATCCGTGTCCCAGGATCTCGATGGGACAAGAGTCGTAGGCTTTGTTCAGCCACTCTTTCGATATACCGGTGCCGGAATGGTAATGCAATTCCTGGTTCACGCAGGCAATGTTCTTCACCAGTGAGATGATGGTGCCCACGTCGTGCGACACCAGCATGATGGCGAGTTCATTGTTGATATCGCCCAGCAGCTTGTAGAAATTGGTTTCGAACAGTTTATCCACATAGGTGCTCGGCTCATCCAGGATAATCAGCTTCGGGTTGTCGATGATGGCCCTGCCCAGCAGGACACGTTGCAGCTGACCGCCCGACAGCTCGCCGATGGCGCGTGGCAGCAACTCTCTGATTCCCAGCCGCTCCGCCACCCGCTTTACCTTTTGTTTGTCTTCTGCAGCATATCTTCTGAAGAGCTGCTTCCGCAGTGTCAGTCCCGAGAGAATCACCTCCGAAACGGAGATCGGGAACTTGCGGTCGATGCGGTTGACCTGAGACAGATAACCGATGTTGAGAGAGGGCACCTGCCGCTCCCCGTCGAAGAAACGAACCGTCCCGGCAACGGGGCTGATCAGCCCCAGTACCGTCTTCAGCAGAGTGGTCTTCCCCCCTCCGTTGGGTCCGATGATGCCGAGAAAATCATCGTCATAGATGGTGAGGGATACATTCTTCAGCACATCAGGCTTGTTCTCGTATCCCACCGACAGGTTGGAGATCTCAATCAGCTTACTCATTTTCGCGGCGTGACAAGATGGTGGCAATCCGTATCAGTTCCTCCTCCCACTCATAACGGAGGGGGTCAATCTCAAACACCTCAGCACCGATCTCACCGGCAATCACTTCGGCATTCTTCAGGTCAAAACCACGCTGCACAAACAGGGTATTGATCTGTTCCCTTCGGGCCAGATCGACCAGTTTCCTCAGCTGTGCCGGCGACGGGTTCTTTCCCTCAAACTCAATGCTGTACTGCTGCAACCCGTAATCGCGGGCAAAATAGCCCAGTGCGGGATGGTAGATGATAAAAGAGCGAGTGGGAGATTTCTCCAATAACGCCGTGAGGGTACTGTCAACGAAATTGATCCGCTCGGTCAGCCGATCAAAATTATCCCGGAAGAATGATTCCCTCTCCGGGTTGGCCCTTACCAGTGCATCGAGCATATTCTGCGTAAAGATCCTCATGGCACGGGGTGAGGTCCATACATGGGGATCGAGGGCGTCGTGGGGGGCGTCATCTCCCGCATGATCCGAATGATCGTGGTCGTGCAGCACTCCCGCCATCAGCTCAATTCCTGCAGAACAGTCCACGATCTGCACTGCCGGGTTATTCTCTGCCAGCCGGCCACTCCACGCTTTTTCGAAACCGAGGTCGCCCACCCGGAAGTAGATCTCACTCTTCCCCAAAGAGATCATCACCGACGGGGAAGGTTCATACGTCTCGGGACTGGTACCGGAAGGCACCAGCGTGTGAACGGTGTAATCATCGCCTGTCAGCTGCTCCAGGAAGAAGCGCTGCGGTTCGATGGTCACCGTCAGCACCTTTTGCGGTGCATGATCCCGATTTTTTGAACCGCCGCTGCAGGCAACGGTCAGAAAAAGAGCGAGGAGAAGAAACGGAATTTTCTGCATAAGTAGATTTTGAATGACAAAAATACGAATTTTAGCCTGCCGGCAGAAATAGTAAACAAAGATTTCATCATTTTGTTTCACGATAAAACGATGAGAACCATTTTAGAAACCACCGAAGACGGATCCCACACACTCTGTGTACCGGAGATGGAAGAGCATTATCACTCTACGCACGGCGCCATACAGGAATCGATGCATGTCTTCATCGATGCGGGGCTGCTACCACTGCGACGACACCGACGGGAAACCGGTCAAAGAACAACATCGATCTCCGGATCCGGAAAAGAAACAGTTTTGTTTGCAAATGATCATTAAAATCTGTTATTTTGCGGTAACAAGAGACATATGACGGAAATCGCAGCACGGCTCGAGGCAGCTGGCAAGGAGTACAAAACGGGGGAATCGACCATCGTCGCATTGCAGCCCACCACCACCGAATTCAGAAAGGGTGAGATCACCCTGATCGTCGGGCCCTCCGGCTCGGGTAAGACCACCCTGCTCTCGCTGCTGGGGTGCGTGATCTACCCCACCATGGGTAAGGTATGGGTGGGCGACACCTGCGTGAGCGATCTTCCGGAGCGGGAGATGGCACAACTGCGCCTGCGGCAGATCGGCTTCGTCTTCCAGGGATTTAATCTGCTGGCGCCCCTCAACGCGCTGGAGAACGTGATGCACCCGCTGCTGCTGCAGGGGGTGAGCCGGCGCGAAGCCCGGAGAAGGGCGATGGAGCTGATCCGCCCCTTCGGCATGGAAGAGAGGCTCCACAACCTGCCACGCAACCTGAGCGGCGGCCAGCAGCAGCGCATCGCCATTGCGCGCTCGCTGATCACCGACCCGCAGCTGATCCTGTGCGATGAGCCCACCGCCTCGCTCGACCACCACAGTGCGAAAATGGTGATGGATATGCTGAGTCAGCTCTCCCTCGAAAACAGGGCGGTGATCGTGGTGACCCACGATGTGCGGCTGAAGAAGTATGCCGACCGTACCATCTACGTATCGGAAGGGAGGATCAGTGATACCTCCATTGAGGAGGCATTTTAGTTTCCCGGCACCAGCATTGAACCCTTGTAATTGAAAGCATATATACAACGATGATAACCCAACAGATGAACAAACCAATCGGCTGGCTGGCGGCCATATTGCTCCTGACAGCCTGCGACAACGGGAAAGAGAACACTGCCCCCCAGGCGGAACCCCTCACCGTCACCCATATCGTGGGGATCGGGAAAGTGATCCCGCAGGAGGGCGTAGTGGAGCTTGCCGCTCCCGCCTCCGGCATTGTGGAAGAGTGCTACTTCGCCGCAGGCGACCAGGTGGCGGCAGGCGATCTGATCCTGGTGCTGGACAAAACAGACGAGACCCTCTCGCTGCAAGAGAGCGATGCAGGCCTCGCCACACAACAGCTGCAGGTAACGTCGGCACAACTAACGCTGGAACAGGAGCGGATCGCGCTGGAGGATCTGCGGCGACGACTGAGCGACGCACGGGAACTGCTGACAGCCGGTGCCGTCACCGGCGAGGAGGTGCGCCGCCTGCAGAACGACCTGGACCAGGGCGCGGAGCGACTGAAAAGGGTGGAGAACGACTACCGCCTGCAGCAGTCCCGCCTCCGGGAGATGCAGGCCGCACGCGCTGCCCGCGAGAACGACCTGTCGCAACGGTCGTTTCGTGCCCCTGTCGGCGGCACGCTGCTCACCCTCACCCCCCGTGCAGGAGAGGCGGT
Source organism: Proteiniphilum sp. (assembly GCA_028709605.1). Lineage (GTDB taxonomy): Bacteria > Bacteroidota > Bacteroidia > Bacteroidales > Dysgonomonadaceae > Proteiniphilum. Next base: position 2,635 of record JAQVWR010000057.1, on the reverse strand, counting down.
GACGATGCACCAGCCCTACGGCCGCATCGCTCCCGACCGGCCGCTGGTGGTGATGGCCGAGATCGATGAACTGTTCGCCGACAGGCTGGCAGTGGGGCAGCCCTGTACCATCCACCTCCCGGGTGACAGCTCGGTGGTCGCCACCGGCAGGATTGCGCGTCTCTCGCCAGATCTAAAGCGCAAGTCGCTCTTCTCCGACAGCGGCAGCGACCTGGAAGACCGCCGCATACGGGAGATCGAGGTGTCGCTCGACGAGCTGCAGCAACCGCTCTTCATCGAGTCGAAAGTGGAATGCAGGGTAGACGTAAACTGATCAGAGATGTTCCCTACCGCATACAAATTTGTCCGTTACGAGAAGTCCAAGAGCATGGGCATCCTCACGGCGATCATCATCAGCATCTACCTGATCGGCATCGAGCTGGGCATGTTCTTTTACCTGGCCAACCTGATCGGGGGCCTGGTGGGCAATGCCAACCCGGCCTATGCACAGGTGTTCGTGGTAAACCGGCAGACCGAAAATGTCAACCAGCTCTCACCCTTTGATGTGCGGTGGATCAACCAGCTGCGCAGCATCGAGGGGGTAGATGACACCCACGGCTTCGTGATCACACCCGTCACGGTCAGGTTTCCCAACGGTAAGGATGCCCCTGCCATGATCGTCGGCTCCGCCTACCCCTCCCTGGCGGCAGGGCCCCGTGAAGAGCTGATAGAGAGCGGCTCACTCTACGACCTCACGGCACCGGAGATCGTGTCGACCGACTATTACGACAACAAAGCGCTGCGTTATGAGGTACATCAGGGCACCCGTTTCGAGATCAACGGCAAAGCAGCTACCGTGGGCGTCACCACCCGTCATGCCAAAGGGTTTAACGCCCCACTGCTCTACACCACCCTCGACAAGGCCCGTACCTACTCGGGCCTGTCGGAAACGATGGTGAGCGGGATCATCGTCACCGTGCACAATCCGGAGATGATCGGACCGGTGGTCAGGCGCATCAACCGGGCAGCGCCCGACCTGAAGGCGTGGCCCTCGGAGAAGCTGCGCACCGCCACCATCGTCAACGTGATGACCGCCAACAACATGGGCATGAGCTTCGCCACGCTGGTCATCTTCGGCATCATCAGCGGCTTCTTCATCATCGGCCTCACCATGTACTCCGCCACCTACGACCGGATCAAGGATTACGGCACGCTCAAGGCGATCGGTGCCTCGGGGCGCTACATCACCCGCCTAGTGATCGCCCAGTCGCTGATCTACGCCATGACCGGCTTCCTGGTGTCGCTCCTGCTGCTGGTCATATCCAAGATCGGGATGGCCAAAGCGGGACTGATCATCAGCCTCTCGCCACCCCTCCTCACCTTCCTTTTTCTGATGACGCTGCTGATCTCGGTGGGCAGTTCCTACTTCTCCATCCACAAGCTGAGGAAGGTGGAACCCTCATCCGTATTCCGATAAAATATCAAACTATGAAGAGATCGAACATCCTGTTGTTGCTACTGTCTTTCACCCTGCTTCTTCCGGCGCAGGAGCTGAACCCGGAACGGCTGAAGCTGGAAGAGGCCATCGCCTATGCGCTGGAGCATGCACCGGAGCGGATCAGGCAAAAGCTGCAGGTGGGTGAAGCCGTAATTCGGCTGGAAGAAGCGCGACTGCAACATCTTCCCGACATCTACGCGTCGGGGGATCTGCGGCGCAACCTGATCATCCCCTCCACCCCCGTGCCGGCCCATCTGTTTGATCCCGACGCATCGGAAGGTGAGCTGATGTACCTGCGGTTCAACACCACCTGGCATGCTTCGGCAGGCATCAACCTCAGCTACGACCTCTTCAGCCCGGAGAAGGTGAACCGCGTGGGCGAGCAGAAGCAGCAGCTGAAGATAGAACAGTACGATGAGATGATCTCGGAAAAGGAGCTGCGCGAGCAGGTCGCCCTCGCCTATGCAGCATGTGTGATCGCTGAGGAGCAGCTTCACTCCTGCAAACAGGATACAGCCTATTATGCCCTGCTGCTACGGAACGCAGGCGGCCGCTATGCAAAAGAGCAGCTCACCCTCGTGGCGAAGAACGAGGCACAGAAAGCTTTCAACGAATCGGTGGCGAACTGTCTCCGGGCGGAAAAGATTGCAGCGGATGCAAAGGCCAACCTGCTTTACCTCGCGGGCGCTGAGGTCAATCCGGAAAGCGTGGCAGCGCTGCAGCTCGATGAGAATATCCCCACCCTACTCGGCAAGATGGAACAGACCTCCTCACTTGTTCCTTCATGGAAGGAGCTCGAAATGATGAAGCAGCAGGAAATGGGGTCGCTGGCCGCCCTCCGCATCCGGTCGGCGGAATGGAAGTACGTCCCCACGCTGTCGCTGAACGGCTACCTGGGCACCAACTACTACAACAACGAGCTGCGGCTCTTCAACGACCGTTACTGGCGAGGGAACAGCTACATCGGCCTCTCCCTGAAGGTACCCATCAGCCAGGCCCTCAGCACCGCCAAAGAAGTATCGCGGCAGCGGCTGCAACAACGGTTGGAAGAGGCGACCCTGCAGGAGATATGCAACCGACAGGAGAAAGAGCGGCTGCAGGAGGCGTCGCAGCTGACGGTGCAGCGAGAAAGCTACCGCCTCAGCGGGGAGAACCTGG
>JAQVWR010000056.1 GCA_028709605.1 Proteiniphilum sp. | reverse complement strand
TGCTGGCAATCATCTCCTTCTTCTTTACCGGAGCAGCCGACCAGAGCAGGGTACTCAACCGTTCCTTCTTCGAGCTGATCCGATCTGGCAGTTCAGGGGTTGACAACTGGACCGGTGCCGGCGGAGCCTTTCTGGCAGAGCTGCTGGTAAACGACTGGTTTGGCATCTTCTCCGTGCTGATCCCCCTGTTCCTGATCTACATCGGGTTGCGCATCATGAAGGTGTCGGATTTCTCATTTATGAAAGCGTTGTTTATCAGTGCCTTTGGAATGATCTGCGGCTCCATTGCCAGCGCTTTCATTCTGGGAAGGCTCTTCCCCGACACCCATGTGAAATGGGGCGGCGCTCACGGCACACAGATTGAGCAGCTGCTCGAGAGCAGTGTAGGATGGCCGGGCGTGGCCCTGCTGACCCTGCTCTTTATTGTCTCCCTCGCGGTGATCCTGCGCAAGAGCTCCATCTACACCATTCAGAAGAGCCTGGTGAACAGCAAACCCTCCTTCTTCCGACAGGAGGAACAGGAGGAATTGCCTGAGGAGGAAGAGGAACGCACTGACCCGGTCACAGAGAAACGACCGGGCCTGCTCAGCCGTCTCTTCACCCGGATAAGAATGAAACGTGCGGCCCACAGAAATAGCGATGACGAGCAAGAGCCCGCAGAGGAGGAAACCTCTGGTACGGATGATCCCGTTACGTCCGTCACATACGCAGCACCGGCGAAAAGGAGCCTATCGCTGCAGGATGAGGGGCTCCCGGATGACTTCGAAGTGGTTGTTCCTCGGGATGACGAGCCCCTCCGTACGGGGTTACAGGAGCCTTTCCCGGCAGATGATCAGGATAAAGAGCCGCAACCGGGGTTGCAGGAAGATTATGATCCGCGAAAGGACCTCTCCACGTTCCGGTTTCCCACGATGAACCTGCTGAAGGTATACAATACCGCCGACAGGGCGGTCGACATGAACGAGCAGAACGAAAACAAGGAAAGGATCATCCATACGTTGCGCAACTACGGCATCGAGATCACCTCGATCAAAGCGACTGTGGGCCCCACCATCACGCTCTACGAGATCGTGCCGCAGGCGGGGGTCCGCATCTCAAAAATCCGCAACTTAGAGGATGACATCGCCCTGAGTCTCTCCGCCCTGGGCATCCGCATCATTGCGCCGATGCCGGGCAAGGGCACCATCGGTATCGAGGTGCCCAACAAAGAACCGCAGATCGTCTCCATGCAGTCGGTGATCTCCTCCCGTCGGTTCCAGGAGTGCGACTACGCCCTGCCTGTGGCGCTGGGAAAGACCATCACCAACGAAGTGTTCATCTTCGACCTTACCAAGATGCCCCACCTGCTGGTAGCCGGCGCTACCGGGCAGGGTAAGTCGGTGGGTCTGAATGCGATCATCACCTCGCTCCTTTACAAGAAGCATCCCTCGGAGATGAAAATGGTGCTGATCGACCCGAAGATGGTGGAGTTCAACATCTACTCCACCATCGAGAAGCATTACTTAGCCAAGCTGCCGGATGAAGAGAAGGCGATCATCACGGACGTGGCCAAAGTGACACAGACCCTCAACTCCCTCACCAAGGAGATGGACGACCGTTATGAGCTATTGATGAAAGCGCATGTGCGGACCATCAAAGAATACAACGAGAAGTTTATCAAGCGCCGCCTCAACCCCGAGAAGGGACACCGCTATATGCCCTACATCGTGGTGGTGATCGATGAGTTCGGCGACCTGATCATGACCGCCGGCAAGGAGATCGAGATGCCCATCGCCCGCATCGCCCAGAAGGCACGTGCCGTGGGCATACATATGGTGATTGCCACGCAGCGTCCCACCACCAACATCATCACCGGCACCATCAAGGCCAATTTCCCCGCCCGCATGGCGTTCCGCGTCACCTCACAGATCGACTCGCGCACCATCCTCGATATGAGCGGCGCCAACCAACTGATCGGTCGCGGCGACATGCTCTTCTCACAGGGAAGCAGCCTCATCCGCATCCAGTGCGCTTTTGTGGATACCCCCGAGGTGGAAGAGATTGCCCAGTACATCGGAAAGCAGAACGGCTATGACCATGCCTTCGCCCTGCCCGAGGTAGCCGGCGAGACAGAGGCGGCACCCGGTGCAGTCGACCTGAACGACCGTGATCCGCTCTTTGAGGAGGCGGCCCGCCTGATCGTGGTGCACCAGCAGGGATCTACCTCCCTGATCCAACGCAAGTTCTCCATCGGTTACAACCGTGCCGGGCGGCTGATGGATCAGCTGGAGGCTGCCGGCATTGTGGGAGCCACTCAGGGCAGCAAGCCGCGGGATGTCTTTATCGCCGATGAGTACTCGCTGGAGAAGCTGCTCACCTCCCTGCGCTAAAAAGGAGCTGACCCGCAGTCGCCGGCATTAAACCATGCCCCTGCTTGTCGGTCCAACCGGTAAAACCATCACAAAGATGACCAGGATGAAGAAAACAAATATGTGCACCATCGCAGCATTGCTTATCGCCCTGTTTGCCCACTCACAACCGTCAGCTGAAGCCAGGGCTCTGCTCGACAAAACCTACGCTGCGGTTGAAGCTTCAAAAGGTATCAGGCTAACATTCCGTGCGGCCACGCTCGGAACCGATCGGAGCAAACAGCTATCGATGGAGGGGGTTGCGTTTATCAGGGGAAACAAATTCAGGTTAGAAACCCGCAATATGATTATCTGGTTCGACGGCACCACCCAATGGGTGCTGATGAAAGAGGTGAATGAGGTAAACATCAGCCACCCCTCCGGACAGGAGATCGCCTCCGTCAGCCCGTTGGCATTGCTGGGCATCTACCAGAACGGATATACCCTGAAGGCGCCTGTCACGAAAACCCTCAACGGTAAAAGCGTATACCTGATCGGGATGGTGCCGGCTGTCGGCAACGGAGCATATAAAGCGGTAGAGGCAGCCATTGACAAAATCAGCCATACACTGGTACAGGTAACCCTCACCCTCCGTGACGGAACGAAGCAGGTGATCGAACTGTCAAACTACAATGCCAATCACAACTTCACGGACAGTGAATTCCAGTTCGACAAGACTCATTATCCTCATGCCGAAATCATTGACCTGAGGTGAAGCAACCCTCAGTGACTGCCGCGCCCAACTTCCCATATCTTCCATTTACCGCGGATAGATATTGCAAATATCGGGTTCAGGAGTAAAAGAATCTTTGTACCTTTGAACCCAATATAAACCCCGATACCTTCTCTCTTCACCACCTGACGAAGAAGGGTTTAAACGTTTAAAGAAAATATGAATAACAAAGTGAGATGCCTGATTATCGGATCGGGACCCGCCGGCTATACGGCTGCCATTTACGCATCGAGAGCCAACCTGGAACCGGTACTTTACGAAGGAATGGAACCAGGAGGACAACTGACTACCACCACGGAGGTGGAGAACTTCCCCGGATACCCCGACGGCATCACCGGACCGGAGATGATGGAAGATCTGAAGAAACAGGCCATTCGTTTTGGCACCGATGTACGGTCGGGAAGAGCTACGGCGGTCGATTTCTCGGTACACCCACTGCAGGTGACCATCGACAATGAAAAGGTGATTGAAGCAGATACCGTGATCATCTCCACCGGTGCCACAGCTAAGTACCTCGGCCTGGAGGATGAGCAGAAATATGCCGGCCAGGGCGTGTCGGCCTGTGCCACCTGCGACGGCTTCTTTTACCGTAAAAAGAAGGTAGCAGTAGTGGGCGGCGGCGATACGGCCTGCGAAGAAGCCACCTACCTCTCCGGACTGGCCGACAAGGTTTATATGATCGTACGCAAACCTTACCTGCGTGCCACCCGGATCATGCAGGAGCGGGTGATGAACAACCCCAGGATCGAGATCCTCTTCGAACACAATACCGTAGGCCTCTTCGGGAAGAAGGGTGTGGAAGGTGTACACCTGGTAAAAAAGATGGGTGAAGCCGATGAAGAGCGGTATGACATCGCTGTGGACGGTTTTTTTCTGGCCATCGGCCACAAACCCAACACCGACATCTTCAAAGGATATGTGGATCTTGACGAAACAGGGTACATCAAAACCGAAGCTCCCTACACCAAAACCAATGTGGAGGGCGTCTTTGCCTGCGGCGACGTAGCCGATCCCATCTATCGCCAGGCCGTCACTGCCGCCGGCACCGGCTGCCGCGCAGCCATTGATGCCGAACGTTACCTCACGGAAAAAGGACTGTAACATACTGATATCTTATTTATTATCGTAGAAATAACTCCCTGTGTACATGGCGGAGTTATTTTTTTGTCAAATATGTTGCAAAACATAAAGTAAAATTTGTTTTTTTTAATTATTCAATCTACATTTGCACCATCAGAACAGCACAGAACAGCACGGTTTACTTTATGGAATTACATTTCAACCATAATACAACGAAAGTACAGCAACTTACCGATTACATACAAGGGGCTATTTTCGGGAATGAGCTTCAGGTAGGAGATAAACTACCCTCTATCAACTATCTCAGCAAGAAGTATGGTGTTTCGCGTGACACCGTTTTTAAAGCTTTCTTAAGATTGAAGGAAAGAGGGCTGATTGATTCCATACAGGGAAAAAACTACCATGTTTCCAAACAATCGACCAATATTCTGCTGTTGCTCGACGAATATTCACCATTCAAAGAGGCTCTCTATAACAGTCTTGTACAAAAGCTCCCCACTACCTACAAAGTGGATTTATGGTTTCATCAGTATAATAAAAACCTGTTCGACACCATTATCAACGAATCGTACGGCAGATACAGCAAATACGTCGTGATGAATTATGACAATGAGAAATTTTCCGATACCCTCGAAAAAATCGACAAAGATCGCCTGTTGCTGATTGATTTCGGGAAATTTGACAAAGACGGATATTCATATGTATGTCAGGATTTTGATGAACAGTTTTACAACGCCCTCTTTTCGGTAAAAAAGAGGTTAACCAAATACGGCAAATTGGTTTTTATTTTAAATAAAAACCACAAGCATCCGCAAAGCAGCAAAATTTTCTTCGCACAGTTCTGTAACGATCACGGTTTTGAATATGAAATTTGGGAAAATGCGGTGCCGGACATTCAACAGGGTTGTTGCTATATTATTATTAAGCAGACGGATGTAGTGGATGTAATCAAACAGAGCAAATCCAAAAATCTGAAAATGGGAAAAGATTTCGGATTGATTGCATACAATGAAAACCCCTTTTACGAAATTATTGGTACAGGGGTGCCCTGTATGAGCATTGATTTTAATCAATTAGGGGATTTGGCCGGAAAATTTGTTTTAAATGGGAAAAAAATAAGGCAATATCTACCCACTAAAGTCTATCGGAAAGACTCCATTTAAGCAAAAGCAAACGATACATTTTATTTTATTGATCATAAATATTTTACCAAAATGAAACGACAAATCGTATCCATGATTGGTGCACATGTAGATTTTGGAAAAACCATTTGTTAATTATGTTTTAAATTTTTTAAACTAACGAGAGAATGAAAAGAAAGATTTCTAGTTTATTGAGAGGAGGGACAATTTGTCTATTCCTGCTAATGGGGACCCTCGTTGGGTTTGCTCAAAACATTACTGTCCGAGGAACGGTTACTGACAAAAACAAAGAACCGCTTATCGGCGTAACGGTCGTGGTGGAAGGAAACACGAATCAGGGTACCGTAACTGACATTGACGGGAAATTTACCCTGCCGAATGTTTCCGGCAAAGGTAGTCTGATATTCAGCTATGTAGGAATGATCACCCAAACCATTCCGGTCAACGGGAGAAACACAATCCATGTAGTGATGAGCGAAGACTCCGAGATACTGAGCGAAGTGGTAGTAACTGCCCTTGGGATCACGAAGCAATCACGTTCTGTAGGTTATGCCACGACCAGTGTCTCCACCACCGAGATAGAACGGGTGAACGCTATTAACCCGATCACGGCCCTGCAGGGAAAAGTAGCCGGGCTGGATATCAACCTTACCGGAGCTTCCGGAGTAACTTCCAGCTCATCGATTACCATCCGTGGTGCCAAGTCGATCGACAAAAACAATTCACCGATCTTTGTGGTTGACGGCATGATCATCCAGGAACCACTGCGTGGCGCACTGGACGGTACCGACTGGGGATCTCAGTTAAAGAACCTCAACCCGTCCGACTACGAGAGTGTGACCGTGCTGAAAGGTGCTGCAGCTACCGCTCTCTATGGTTCACGTGGCGCCAATGGAGCCATCGTGATCAAATCAAAGGGGGGACGATACGGTAAGAAAGGACTGGGTGTAGAGATCTCTCAGATCTTAGAGACCACTGATATATACAAATCGCCCATTGAACTACAGAACGTCTATGGTGCCGGATCGCTCAACAACGGATACGAAGGCGGATTCCTCGCCGACGGTTCGCTACAGCGCACAGCCATCAGCTTTGGACCGAAAATGGATGGATCGATGATTAACCAGCACCTTCCAAACGGGCAGCCTACTCCTTTTGTGGCACATCCCAACAACTGGAAATCACTTTATCAGTCAGGGTTGAACAGCACCACCAACGTGGCCATCAACGGCGGAGGGGAAAAATCATCTTTCCGTATCTCTTACTCATTCACGGACAACAATGGGGTATTCAAAAGAAATAACTTCAACCGCCATTCGATTTCCTTCAGAGGTCTTACCGAGCTGAACGATGTCTTCTCACTGGAAACGGGCATCAACTATGCCTTCTCGCGTGCACAGAACGGCGCCAACCAAGGGGGATGGAACTGGGGCGGTAACCTGGGAATGATGACGACCTACTACACCCCGCGCAATATGGACATCTCAGCTTACGAGGATATGTATCGTAATCCCGAGACGCATGCCGTAGAAACCGACAGCCCATGGGGTACCCTGCGGGGATATCTTCACAACCGAGATAAAAACCTCAACCTCCGTTCGGAAAACTCACTGCTAAGCAACCTGACACTGAGAGCCAAGATCGCCCCGAAACTGACTGCCAGCATCCAGGGGAACTACAACTACTATGGCATCTCCACTATGTGGAAATCATATGGACAGGGAGCCAACTACGGCCCCACCGGCAGTGGCGGTTACGGCCGCGGAGGCAACAACTCCGGTTCATACAACTTCCTTGGTATGCTACAGAGCATGAACAATGAGCTGCATGTCGGGGACGAGACCATCACGGTAGACGGGATCCTGGCTACCGAGCTGTATGGAAATACCGAAGCCCACTCCTGGAACAAGAGTACCAACGGAGGACTGGTTTCTCCCGCTGTATTTGCCTTTTCCAATTCAGTGAACCGAATCACACCCACCTACGATTACACACCGCGCAACAACCAGGCGTTCGGTCTGTCAGCCATCCTTAACTTCGCTTGGAGAGATCAACTCTTCCTTGAGTTGACCGGGCGCAACGACTGGCTTTCAACACTCACATACCCTTCCTATATGGCTACCGGAAAGAATAATTACACAGTGTTCTACCCTTCAGCCAATGCCTCTTGGGTATTTTCGGACACTTTTGAATTGCCTGAATGGCTTTCTTACGGGAAACTCAGGGCCTCCCTCTCACGTGTAGGTATGGGCACCTCTGCATATGCCACTACCCGGGGATTCGGCGTCTTCTCGCAAAGTGCACAGTATGATCCCAACCGGGAAAGTGTACTCATTGCCAACCCCAACTTGGGAACAGCATGGAACAACGACCTAAAACCGGAAATCCAGCAGTCAATTGAACTGGGTACCGACCTGCGCTTTTTCAATGAACGGTTTAATATCGACTTCGCCTACTATAAGACCAATACACGCAACCAAATTCTCGAAGTAGGAGCGGTAACCGAAGCAGGAGCCAGCAGCCAGTTGATCAATGCCGGAAATATCCAAAACCAGGGCATTGAGCTATCAGTCGAAGCTACCCCCATCCGGACGGTCGACTTCCGCTGGACAGTAGGAAGCAACTTCTCCCTGAACAGAGGGAAGATCAAAGAACTGGACGAAAACGTGAAAGAATGGAAGCTCATGGGTCAGTATGATGGAGGTCCCGAGATCTGGGCTTATGAAGGAGGCAAGTTCGGTGTGCTCACCACCGCCTACAACAATCCCTACGGCGCTGCTATCGCCCGTTTCAACAATGAAAAAGATCCCGGTGATCCGAGAAACGGCAAGCCGCTGATCTCTTATTGGGGGGCCGTAGGAAAACCCAACAGTGTCCCGGTTTACGGTTACACCACCAACTATGATAAAGGAATCCCCGAAAGGGTAGAACTGGGAAAAGTTGAGCCGGACTTTCTGCTCAGCTTCAACACCTCTTTTTCCTACAAGAGCTTCGACTTCTATGCACTGATAGACGGACGCGTGGGCGGTAACTTCTTCTCCAACACGTACAAGTATGCTTCTTCCATGGGAACCCTGAAATCATCTCTCTATGGCCGTGATCAGAAAAACGGCGGATGGCAACGTACCAACTACAAGGGAGAAGAGGTATATGATGTGTATCCCCTCGATGCTGTCTTCGATGAAGGAGCTACCGCACCGCTGGCCAGCGATCCCTCTACCAAAATCAATGTAGCCGGCCTCACCTATAAAGAAGCGCTCTCAAAGGGAATTCATCCAATGCCTGCAGGCGCATTCTATATGTACAACATGGGCTGGGGTATGCCTGGCGAGCTGGGCATCCAGGATAACACCTGGTTCTCATTGCGTGAAATAACCATCGGTTACCGTCTTCCGGAAAAGATTCTGAGCAAAATAGGTGCAAACTACTTACGGATTGGCCTCACCGGCCGTAATCTGGGTTATCTTGTGAACAAGCTGACCGACGGACTCAACCCGGCATCGATCTCCAACAACAACCCGTTGACCCCGATGGATATCGGTACCGTACCCTTCTCACGCACTTATGCACTTAACTTTACGATAAGATTCTAACATATAAACATTATGAAGAAAATAAAATATATCACACTGGGAGTTGTATTCCTCTTCCTCTTCTCAGGATGCCTGGATGATTATAAGGAACTGAACACCAACCCTGAGCTGCTGGGGACCGTGGATCCGAGAAATGCCTTCACCGGAGCCACTGAAAACTGGAATAATGCAAAGCGTCATCATCTCACCGGTAAATATAGCGGGGTGATGCAATTGATGCAATACATTGTTGGCAGTGGCGGTGCATCTGCCGATATCTATATCAACCCGACAGGAACCTCTCGCCCGTCACCCTATACACCCTACTATAGTGACTATTTCGAACAAATAGGGCTGAGACTGCGTTATCTGGTGAACACAGTGATCCCGTTGAACCCCGAAAAGGAGCGTTACCAGGATGTAGCTGCTATTGCTAATATCCTGGAGACGTATGAAGCCTGGCTGATGTTCGACGTTTATGGGGCAGCACCCTATAGCGAAGGGCTAAAGCTTGCCAGCGACGGCATTGCCACCCCACGATATGATCTTTATCAGAAGGATATCAACGGGAAAGAGCTCTATAAAGTCTTCGATGAGAAAGTAAAGGATAATGTAGCATTGCTGCAAAAGACATCCGAGAATCAGTACAATCTGGGGCGAAACGACTTTTTCTATGGCGGAAACGTAGCCAAATGGGTCAAGTTCGGGAACACTCTCCGCATCAAGATGGCTCAGCGCCTGGAAAAAGCTGACAACACTTTTTACAACAGTGTGATCACAGAAGTACTCTCTCACCCGGGAGGTATTATCTCCTCTCTCGACGAGTCAGCGATCTATCACCATGCCAATGAGCACAACAACAACACCGACGACATGCAGACACTGACTAACGACTATGTAGCATCACGTGCACTGGTGAACTACCTGAAAAAGTATGACGATCCCCGTCTGCCCATCCTGGTGCGCCGCAACGGTTTCGGCTACGGCAATAACAATAAAGGGAATGATGATATTTTTGCGACTCTGGAGAAATATTACCCGAATTACAAAACCGAATTCGCACAGTGGACCGACCGCTATACCGGTATGGCAGCCAACCCTGACAGTACCAACAGCCTCTGGTCGACAAATGCTTATTTGACCATTGCTTATGTAGATGATAAGGGCGTCAATCAGACCATGACGGTTCGCAACAACAGCCAGATTGAAAGCCGTTTCTACGTGAAGAACGGAGGAAAGGTCAGCAACACGCTCGGTGTACGCGACAAGGAAGATCAAGATCTCTATGATGTATCGCAGGATGAGATCTCTCTCTTTACCCCGTTGATCACCTATCCGGAAGTATGCTTTATGATGGCTGAGATCTCCCTGAAGAAGGGAAGCGCCGTGGGAGGTAAAAATGCACTAAACTGGTTCCGTGACGGGATCCGCTCATCAATGGAACAATACCAGAGCTGGGCTGAAGCTATGGCTGTTCCCTCTGCAATGAATAAAAACAGCGACAACTACAATCCTATTTCAGTCGAGAAGATAGATGCCTATCTATCACGTCCGGAATTCCAGAGTGTTACCATGGCGAAGATTGCCTCCCAACAGTGGGTGAACCTCTTCATGCGTCCCGAAGAAGCTTGGGCTTTCTGGAAACGAACCGGGCTGCCCACCTTCAAAGCACAGCCTGAACCGGAAGAAGGTGTTGCTTATTTTGAAGAACTGAAATCCGGAGGAGACCAACTCCTGATACCCAGACGCAATGTCTTGCCGACACCGAATACGGCAAACGTGGAAAACTTTAATGCAGCGGTAGAAGCACTTAAAAGCGATCCCAACTACGGCTCCGCAGTTGACAAAACAGAAGGACGAATCTGGTGGGATAAACCCTAACCGCTTGTAACAATGAATTTAGAAAGAGGAAGACATCAATATCTTCCTCTTTTTTATGTTTAAGCATAACAAGGCTCCTATGATATTTTCGCATGCTGTAGGCGTTGTTTTAACATTTCATCTTTTTCTGTCACGGAAATTAATGATACTTTTGCGTATTGGTTCGTGTACACTTCGTTAAGAAACGAGCATGAACAGCGTTTGCAAACCAGTGCATCAATCAAGCGAATGCAGCATACTTAAACTTTTGCCTCATTCTGCACCGCACATAAATTTACAATGCTTTCGCTTAAGCAAAAGTACCATACGGCAGTTTTGAACTATTTCGATCAACATGATGAGTAGAGATTCTATAGACCATTACGAGAAATAGTCTATTTTTGGTGAAAATATATTGTTTGAATCATATGAAACAAATGCTTTTGTTGGTTTCTGTGTTGTTTTCAGGAATATCCATCATTGCCCAACCATTGACCGGAACGTATAAAAACGGATCAGATTCGTTGGTATTCAACGGGAACAGAGTCATCTTTCGAGTGAGTGGCTTCGGGGGGTTATCTTCCGCGCAAGCCGGAATGGGAAGCTACGAACGCGTGAGTAATTTTCTATTGATTCACACATTAGATTATCCGGGCGACAAAAGTACGTTCCAAAAGCTGGATAGTTCCAGAAACGATACATGTGTCATTAAAGTGGTGAACCTGTCTAACTATCCGATTCAAGGCGTCTTGATTGAACCGGATAACACTACTGCCAAACTCCCCGGGGGAAGAATAACAGGAAGCGATGGGAAAATTTACCTGACCCATACCCAAAAAACAAGGGAAATCACGGTATCGGGCATGGGCATTAACACGGTTACCATTGATTACAGTCCCTGTAGCGACTACTTGGTAAAGGTAGCAGACAATGAGGTAATAGAAAATCAAACGGTGGTTTTCATGATCCGCGAGGTGGACGATGAAACCCTCTCTCTTTTACTGTTAACGGACAACTTTGACAGCAGAAAAAAAAGGGACAGCGAGTTACATAAGCTGGAACGCAAAGTACGCAAAAGCCACCGAATGGATAAGCGATTCAAAAAAGAATACGAACCCTACGTGAGGAGTACACAAGCCGGCCATTAATTTCGGCAGGGTGCTTACGAAGAAGGAAAAAAGTCAACTGATTACCTATTCGCAGGAGATCATTTTTTCGAAAAAATCGATGAGTGATTGTTCGTATAAGGAATCAACGTTCATGATCTTATCTGCTTCGATCGCTTTGTTTGCATCGCGTACAGATTCCTCAAGGATATAAAAGGAGTAGCACAATCATCAGTTTAAATCTGACCGATCCATACAAGTATTGCTTATTCAATTTTAGCCGATGCGTTTAAAAGGCTGTATTCACTTCAGGATAGCAGCTTCTTCACCATCTCCGAAATGGCCCTGCCTTCTGCTTTTCCGGCCAGTCGTTTGGTGGCCAACCCCATCACCTTCCCCATCTCCTTCATGCCGGTGGCACCGCACTCGGCAATGATCTCCCGGATGGCTCTCTCTATCTCCTCTGCAGAAAGTTGTGCAGGAAGGT
The DNA here is from genome assembly GCA_028709605.1 of Proteiniphilum sp. Taxonomy (GTDB): domain Bacteria; phylum Bacteroidota; class Bacteroidia; order Bacteroidales; family Dysgonomonadaceae; genus Proteiniphilum. Next base: position 45 of record JAQVWR010000056.1, on the reverse strand, counting down.
ACTCCTGAATCACCTTCATTTGTTCGATTTCAGGTTCAGCCAGGT
>JAQVWR010000055.1 GCA_028709605.1 Proteiniphilum sp. | reverse complement strand
CCGCTCGCAGCCCAGTCAATGTAGAGCTCGGGAGTACCGTTCACACCGTTGATTCTCCACACCTTGTAGGTGCCTGCATTTGGCGCAAGATTGCATATCAGGATATTGTTTCCGTCATCTGCTGTGGCAAAGAAGTTGGTAAGGCCTCCAATAATGGATTGCATATTGGGCATTGTGCCTACCTTCGCACCCGTCTTACGATCCAGTATCATGCCAGGTTCATTTCTTGTATTCACAATAACATAATCTTTCGTAACGGCAAGACTGGTTGTTACATTCAGCGCTGAAATACCCAGATCGGTCTGCAGTTTCTTTGACCAGAGTACCTTGGCACTGCCGTTGCGCATACCCAGTTCCACTTTGTTTGGAACATCTTTTCGAATGGTATAGATCGCTTTGTCCGACCCATTCTGTGCAGTAACGGTAAGAGTTACTTCGTTGTCATAGTTCAGAGCAGTTGTCCTGGGATCAGGGCTGATGGTTGCGCCGTGAGAAATGCTTAGCTTAGCCAATACCTCGCCGATCGGTTCAATAGAGATGAGGGAAATAGTCTTGTTTAGCTCATCGATAATGCCGGAAATGCCTAGTGCATCGAGGCTGAAGTCGGTAATCTTAGCCTCGGCGCTTTTACGGATCTCAGCCACAATCTTATAATCTTTTTTTGTTTTTGACTGGTCGGTAACCGTAATAAAATTTTCTTTAGTCAGATCCAGATAAAGAAGCGAAGGAGAAATGGTAACATTGTCATCAAGGTTTGCTGCCACTCTCATCTTTTTCAGGTCGTCCATTTTGAGTACATGGTCGGATGTTCTGGGATAGTTGTACGGAAATACGATTGTAATGATTCCGTTCTCGTAATTTATTTCGCTTGTGAAGCTGTTCTCAGAACTTTCGTCACCGTAAAAGGATGCATTCAGGCTGTTAATCCCATAGCGCGACACAGAAGGTGTCAGGTCTTCTACCTGCTGGCATCCGTTCAGCAAGAAAAAAGCTGAACAGAGTATCGCAAGGGATGAATATTTAAATTTCTTCATACGATTATTAATTTAATTATTTCCAGCTGTCGTATTGTTCAATCAGTGAATTGTTTGCCAACTCTTCGTCAGGAATAGGGAGTATATAGTTTTTCGCGGAGAACTTCCTGTCCTGATAATCCACATCGATATAATCATAGTTATTACCTGTGATCTTAAAGCCGTGGCAACGATAGTTGTTATACTCAATATGTGCCAGTTCCCATCTTCTCATATCCCAGAATAGATGACCTTCGTAAGCCAGTTCTACCTTCCTTTCATTTCTGTAAGCGTGGAACCATTCGTTGCCGGAGGATGATTTTGCAGGCAGGTTAACTCTCTCACGGACTTCATTCATCGCATCCCTGGCTTCACTCATCTTGTTAAGCCTGAAAGCTGCTTCGGCTAAATTCAGAAGCACCTCTGCATAACGAATTTCCACCCATGTTTGTGTGCTGGGCTTACCCTTCACGTCGATTAAATTCTCATTCATCAGCTTCCTCAAAAAGTAGCCGGTAGTCGTATGGCCATAGGTATAAGGCTGTGCCCTGTATGCCATAAAGGTACCATTGGTGCCGTTTACCGAGTTCTGCATTACCTTGCCTTTCCAGGTACTACCCGGATAGATTACGGTTGCTTTAAATCGGGGTTCCAGCTCTTCGTAGGGAGGACGGGTTGCATTGTTCTGATAGTAAGCAGCCCAGCTCATTTTGGTGCCGTCTGCTTTCTCATAGCTTTCCACCATCTCCTGGGTAGGTGTCCCCAGCCCGCCAAACTCGTAACCGTCGCTCAAAGGTACATAGTCCTTGTCGAATGTATGGTTCGGGCCCAGCTCGTCATATTTGAACTCAAGGATCGATTCCTTATTGTTCCCCTTCCATGATTGGGCATAATCATCCACCAGGCCGAACTTGTTTGATTTTACAACTTGATCAGCTGCATCGTAAGCAGACTGCCATCGTTTTGCATAAAGCATAGCCCTGGATTTGAATGCCAGTGCTGCGAATTTGGTGAGTCTCCCCTGATTGGAGCCGGTCCATGATTCAGGCAGGTTGGCTATCGCAAAATCAAGGTCCGATTCAATCAAATCCCAGGTATCTTCATTTGAACTGCGGGCCTTGTCCTTTTGCATTTCCTTAATAGAGGTATAGAGAATAACGCCATCATGCCTTTTTGCAAGCTGAAAGTAGATAAATGCCCGGAAGAAGAGCACCTGTGCCTCCCATCTTTTGTTGACTTCTTCAGGGAAATTGCCATATTGCTTCATGGAATGGAGGAACTCATTCATTCTTCTAATCTTGTTGTAAGCATCACTCCAATTGCTGTAAAAACAACCGGCGGGCGTGACTGTGGAAGGATTGAAAACATAATTGTTGGCATGTCCCGCTTTGTGCCCAAGTGCGTAAGAACCATACTTGAATGTACTGGTTAAGCTTTCTGTAAGGTTCCCTGCAGCTTGTGCTGTACCAAACTGCCCATATTGGTTCAGATAGGTATAGAAACCGTTCACATAGAGATCAACGCTCGACTCTTGCTCCCATACCACTTTATCGGTGAGTTGATCCGTAGGAGTCAGGTCCAGCCATTCCGAGCAGCTGCTTAATAGAGTGACAGCTGTGGCCATATATAAAAGTTTCTTAAGTATATTTTTCATATTCAGATAGTTAAAAGTTTTTATAACGAGAAATTAAGCCCGAAAGAGAGAGTCTTTTGCTGTGGATAGTACCCATTGTTTACCCCCGGCTGTTCCGGATCAATATTGTATTTGGTCAATTCGCTGAATGTAAGCATGTTCGATCCTTCTACAAACAGCCTGATCCTGTCGATTCCGGCTCTCCTGGTAATTGAGTTTGGGATGGTGTATCCCAGTTGGAATGATTTTAAACGGAGATAATTGCCATTTCTGTACCAGAAGGTTGAAGAGTATGCATTGTTTGTACTTACCGTTACCAGCGAGAGACGCGGAAATTCAGCTCCCTGTTTGTCCGGTCTCCATGAATTTTCCGGAAGGAACTGAGGAGAGTTTCCTCCGTGATAGAAGAGCTTGGTGAAAGCGGTGTTGTCCATAATTCCTTCGGACCCGATGGAAGTATATACTCCCGTCAGGGCTACTGTGCGCCCGAGGCCCGATTGCAGCAGGATGTCGAAGTCAAATCCTTTCCAGCCCCCGTTCAGGTTGAGGGAGGTCTGAAATTTGGAATAAGGACTCTTTCCGACATACCCCATATCCTGTGCATATGAGATTTTACCATCTCCGTTCCGATCCTTATATTTGATATAACCGGGGAGAACTTTTGATCCTACAATCGTGGGTGAGTTATCTATCTCTTCCTGTGACTGGAATAAGCCTTCAGCGATGAAGCCGAGTTGCGCTCCCACTTCTTTGCCCGTTAATTTACGGTAATCGGGTGTGTTTTCGGAATCTCCGGCATAATAGAGCCATCTGCGATATGCCAGTGTACCGATCCATTTCACCCCATACCTGAAATCTCCGATCTTGTTGTTATGGGATATGGTAAAATCAAAACCTCTGTAGTCGATCTTATTCACATTGTCCGTGCTGAAAAAATAGTCCCCCATGGATGGCGGGTATGATCCGCCGACGCTTGCAAGCAAATCATACTGATATTTGTAGAATACATCCAGCTCTGCTCCCAGTAATCCTTTCCATGCCATAAATTCCGCACCTATGTTGTAGGTGATCGCTTTTGCCCAAGTTAAGTAGGGGTTGCCCAATGTCCCTGAGTAGATCATGCTCTGTCTTTGATTGCCCAGTATGAGCGTATTGGAGGCAAGTGTCATCAGATTGAGATACTGGAAAGCTTTGACGGCTGAGGTAGCCGTTTTGCCGATCCCGCCTCTTAGTTTGAGGTTGTCTACCCAGTCTGCTTTGAACCACTCTTCGTTATTGATTCTCCAACCGGCAGAGACAGCCGGCAGGTTGACCCATCGTGAGCCGGCCATACCACTGAAGAGATAGCTCCCGTCTCGACGGATAGAAGCTTCCAGCAAATATCGGCTGTCATAATCATAGTTTAACCTTCCCACAAAGCCGATCAGGCGTGATTGGCTGCTTCCTCCCGATATGATTGGTATTTTCTCTTCTCCCTGTCCGGTGGTATTTGTTATTTTGCTCAACTCATCGAGTTCCAGAAAGTCCAGGCCGTATCCGGTAGCTCCCAGTGTGTTCGCGAAGCCATTGCGGGTTTCCGCAAGGCCGAAAAGGTTGATTTTGTGTTTGTCAAACGTTTTGTCGTATGTGAAACTGGATTGTGTTACTATATTAGTGGAACTATGTGCACTTTCACTCAGGGTGGTGTTTCCCGCATTATTCTCAAACGGCACGTAGCTGATCGTCTCGGTTGAAGTGCTTGGTAGTGCTCCGATCAATGTCTGAAAGGGTATGGTGAGCGTTTTGTTGAACTGAAAAAACCTGTCGTAGGCTCCCATAAACTTCAGGCTGAGCCCCTCCAACCAGGGTGCATCATAATTGAGTGAAAAGTTGGTTTGGATAGTTGTGTTTCTTGGCCTGCTGTATCCTGACTCATGGATTGCCGCCAGGGGACTTACGGGCGAAGACGCGGTACGTGTGGAAGTATAGTACTCCTTACCGTCTTCGGCAGTTATTTTCATTGGCAGATAGGGTAGTGCACGCACAGCCTGCTGGGGAATGTTGTGCCAATCGTTTGGGTTTGCCGAATAGCTGGGGCGGTCGTGTTCATCCAGACGTCCTGCCACGTTCATCGTCAACGTGATGTCATTCGTTATTTTAGCATCGATATTCGCCCTCATGTTGTAACGGGTATAATTGAAATTATCCACATTTCCTTTTTGCTGAAATGCACTGATAGCTGAGAAGAATTTTACTTTCTCGGTGCCTCCTGTCGCACTTACATTGTGATTCATTGTTGACCCGATGCCGAACACTTCTTCGTACCAGTTTGTATTGCCCCATCCATCAATACCGGCCTTCATTTTTTCAACCTGGGCAGAAGAAAAAATCGGTTCATCGCCATCCATCTCTCTGGCCATGTTGTACCAGTAGGCATAGCCCGGCCCGTCGAGCCACTTGATCTGATTGGCATTTTGACTGATACCGTAAGTGCCATTATAGCCTATACCCAGTTTCCCTTCCTTCCCTCTTTTAGTGGTGACAATCACAACCGATGTTGCATTCAAACCGTACACAGAGGCTGAAGTGGCGTCTTTTAAAATTGAGATAGATTCAATCTCATTGGGATCAATCTCATTGATGCTTCTGATTACACCATCTACAATATAAGTGGCTCCTTCGCCTCTCACAAGCAGTGATGCGGCATCTTGTCCCGGCTGTCCGGATTGTTGCAGCATGGTCACGCCGGCTACCCTGGCTCCAAGCACGTTGGTCACTCCTACAACCGGAGCTTTGATGAGCTCGGTGTCGGATAAGGTGGAAACTGCACCTGTCACGCTTGTTCTCCTTTGTGTTCCGTAGCCCACTACAATCACTTCGTCCAGCAGCTCGGTGTCTTGTTCCATGGTGACGGGAAGATAATTTCTGCCGTTCAACGGAACTTCTATTTCCCTAAAACCCACGTAAGAGAAGACCAATATGCTGTTGGATGACGGTACAGATATACTGAATTTCCCGTCTACATCAGTTACGGTTCCCTGGCGTTGATTCTTTAACACGACATTTACGCCAATCAAGGGTTCCCCAGTCGTATCCACCACTTTCCCTCTCACGTTCACCTGTGCATAGGAGATAACGGCTGAGAAAAAGCAGAATGATAAAAACAGATATCGCAAGGATCTGTTTCTCCACTTTAGAGATCGTTTTTTGCTTTCCATGTGTTTTGTTTTTAAATCCATTCCTTTGAAATTAGCATTGAAATGATGTTGGTTACTCTTTTTGAAAACTGGTTGTTTATCGGAGATCCGCACAAAGAACAATATATCATTTGTGTTTCCGTTTTACTCTTTAGATTCATCCATTCCTCTCGCGGTTAGAAGTGGCTGGTCGGAAGGGGGCCTTTCGCATAATATAGTTCAATACTATCGAAAAAAATTGTTAAAATTATTTATTGCTATATTATAAAAAATTATATAGAACGAGCTAAGTACAAAGATAATCACAAAATATATACAAATTAAAGATTAAATAATGGAATATACAAGTTGAAAAGTAAATATATTAAATAGATGTTTAATAATTAACTATAATTAACTTTGAATATTTAGCGATTGATAAGATATAGGGTTAAAAAAAGATAAGTCAAATTGGCCGGGAATTGCCGTTGATTGGCATGATGCTGCACGACGGAAATAGGGTTTGGAGCAGGGAATGGGTACGGGACGGAGTGAAAAAGGACAATGGAATGATCCGGAATGAAAGAGGGTTTTACAACCGTGAGATTATGGAAATAAGCGTGCTGCCTTTTCCGGGGAGCCCGGTTTTCCCACGTCTATCATTTTCAGGTTTACGGGTATGTAGCCGGTCACTTTTTCTTTTTCACATACCGACAGATAGAAATCGATGATGGAAAATTTGTCCGGAAAATGTGGCATATACCGGAGAATGGAAGGTTGAAGCATATGAATCCCCGAGAATGCGAGTTTCTGACCGTGATGCGGGTTGAAATCCGGAAAGGGAGATTTTACCTCTTCTGTTTTTTCATTGCTCCATCCCCTCAGGCGGTTGTCCTGGTCGAAGAGGAGGTAACGCGATGTCTCCCGCTCGCTGCAAACGAGCGTTGCCGTGGAGTCGTTGTTGGCGTGGTGGCGTACCACTTCCCGCAGGTCAATATTGGAGAGGATATCCACATTGTGGATCAGAAACGGCTGATGGTCATCAAAAAACCAGGAAGCTTTTTTGATGCCTCCTCCCGTATCCAGCAACTGCTCCCGCTCATCGGAAAATTCAATCCGGATATCAAAGTGATGATTTGCTTCCACAAAATCGATGATCTGATCGGGGAAATGGTGCAGGTTGATGATGATCTCATTGAAGCCGGCATGTTTCAATTTCTCGATTACATGCTGCAGCAATGGCTTCTCGCCGACCGGAACCAACGCTTTCGGCAGGGTGTCGGTAAGGGGCTTTAATCTTGTGCCGAGTCCCGCGGCAAAAATCATTGCTTTCATCTTTTTCTGAACTCCTGCTCCAGGTTCTGCTCCCGGTGCACCAGGGATACTTTTACTCCGAACTTTTGAGAGATATGCTCTGCTACGTGTTGTGCCGCGTAGACCGACCGGTGTTGTCCCCCGGTACAGCCGAAAGAGATCATCAGGCTGGTGAAGCTGCGGTCGATATAACGTTTTACGTGTCGGTCGACAATAGGGTAAATGTTGTGTAGAAAGTCCACTATCTCGCCATCCTCCTCGAGAAATGTTATGACAGGTTCATCCAGTCCGGTTACATTGTTATATCGTTCGTATTTACCCGGGTTGTTAATGGCACGGCAATCGAACACGTATCCGCCGCCGTTGCCCGATACATCGTCTGGTATCCCTTTTTTATAGGCGAAGCTGTAGACTCGCACCTCCAATGCATGTTTGTGAGTATCGGCAAACTGTTTCAGGTCGCACATCTCCCGCAGCATGCCGCAGAGGTAGGGGTACTGTTCAAATCCTTCCTGTAGTAGTTCCCGCAGGTTGTTCAGTGCAAAGGGGACGCTCTGGATGAAATGGGGTTTCTTCTCAAAATAACCCCTGAAGCCGTAAGCCCCTAGCACCTGCAGGGTGCGGAAGAGCACAAAGTGGCGCAGCCGCTCCCAGAAAGCGGATTCTTCTACCGGCTGGTATTTCTGCAGCGAGGAGATATAGGTGTCGGTCAGTTCATCGCGCAGCTCAGCCGGGAAGTTGGCTTTTGCCTGCCAGAGAAAGGAGGCCAGGTCGTAGTATACCGGCCCCTTCCGGCCGCCCTGGAAGTCGATGAAGTAGGGCTCATCGTTCACCAGCATCACGTTGCGCGACTGGAAGTCGCGGTACATAAAGGTCTCCGTTTCATCTTGCAGCAGGGTGCCGGCAAGCTGTTCGAAGTCGTTCTCCAGCCGGTCTTCCAGGAACTCCATGCCGGTCGTTTTCAGAAAGTTGTATTTGAAGTAGTTCAGGTCCCACATCACCGAACGGAGGTTGAATACCGGCAGGGGATAGCAGACCCTGAAATCCAGATCACGGGCTCCGAGATACTGAAGATTGGCCAGAAGCGCAATGGTTTTGTGGAGTAGCTCTTTCTCGTCGTGGCTGAATACCCCGGTGTCGCGGCCCGCTTTGATCCGGTCGAACAGCACCGTGTCACCCAAATCCTCCTGCAGGTAGCACATTTCGTCGTTCGACACTGCCAGCACCTTGGGCACGTTCAGTCCCTGCCTGCGAAAGTGGCCGGCCAGTGCGATAAAAGCGCGGTTCTCGTCACGCGACTCGCCGTAGACACCGATCAGGGAGGTCTCGCCGGCGATGAGGCGGTAGTAACGGCGGTTGGAGCCGGAGGAGGGCAGCGCTTCCACTGTCTGATGCGGTTGTTCGGTAAAGGAGGAAAAGAGGTCGGTCAGAGGTTGCATGTATAGTGAATATTCGGGGTCAAAATTCAGGATTCAGGGATTTGCTCGTTTGATGCTTCTTCCAGCTCTTGGAGCCAGACAGCTGCCACCGCATCGCTCGGCATGCGCCAATCGCTGCGGGGGGAGAGGCTGACGGATCCCACCTTTGGGCCGTCGGGCATACAGGAACGCTTGAATTGCTGGGCAAAAAATCGTTTGTAGAATACGCGCAGCCATTTTGCCAGTTCCTCCCGGGCATATGTACCGTCGAAAGCCTGTCGGGCAAGGAAGAGGATGCGTGCGGGGCTGTCGCCGTAACGCAGCATCCGGTGCAGGAAAAAGTCGTGCAGTTCGTAGGGGCCCACAAAGTGTTCCGTCTGCTGGGCGATCTGGCCGCCGGCGCCTGCCGGCAGCAGTTCCGGGCTGAAGGGGGTGTCGAGCACATCGTGCAGGATGGCGCGCGAGGTTTGATCCATACGGTTGTCGGCGATCCATCTGACCAGAGATGCCACCAGCGTTTTGGGTACGCTGGCATTGACGCCGTACATCGACATCTGGTCGCCGTTGTAGGTGGCCCAGCCCAGCGCCAGCTCCGACAGGTTGCCGGTACCCACCACCAGGCCGCCGATCCTATTGGCATAATCCATCAGGATCTGGGTGCGCTCGCGTGCCTGGCTGTTCTCATAGGTGACGCTCCGGTCGCTGATGTCGTGGCCGATGTCCCTGAAATGCTGCTTTACCGCCTCCACGATGGAGATCTCTTTCACGGTGATGCCGGAGGCACGCATCAGTCCCATGGCATTGGCGTATGTTCGTCCGGTGGTGCCGAAGCCGGGCATGGTGATGCCGACAATATTTTCTCGCGGGAGTTTCAGCCGGTCGAATGTGGCAATGGTGACCAGCAGTGCCAGTGTGGAGTCGAGGCCGCCGGAGATGCCGATGGTCACCTTCCCGATGCCGGTATGGCGGAGCCGTTTGGCCAGTCCCTCTGTCTGGATGCTGAACACCTCCGAGAGGAACTCGTCAGCATGTTCCGCTGCCGGGATAAAGGGGTGTGCCGGCACAGGGTGGCGCAGTTCTGCGGTTATAACCGGATCGATGTGGCACCCGATCTCATCAAGAGGCTGCGGAGCAGCGCAACCGAAGTTGGTGTTTCTGAGCCGGTCGTGCCGCAGCGCTTCTACATCGATATCGGCGATGATCAGCTCACTCTCCGTTGAAAAGCGGGGCGACTCTGCCAGCAGGGTGCCGTTCTCAGCAATCAGGCAGGCGCCGGAGAAAACCATGTCGGTGGTCGATTCGCCACAGCCGGCTGAGGCGTAGATGTAGGCAGCATTGCAGCGTGCCGACTGTTGCCGTACCAGTGATTTGCGGTAGCGGTGCTTGCTTGCCAGCTCGTTGCCGGCCGACAGGTTGAACAGCAGTTCGGCGCCCTGCATGGCCAGCAGGGAGGAAGGAGGGGCAGGCATCCAGAGGTCCTCGCAGATCTCCACACCGAAGGTGGCAAAAGGAGTCTGAAAAAGCATCCCGCCGATGGCTGTCTGCACCTCTTTGCCGCCGATCGTGACGGATCCTGTAGTCAGGTCGGCTGCCCGGGCAAACCATCTTTTTTCGTAGTACTCCCGGTCGTTCGGAATATGGGTCTTGGGTACCAGCCCCAGGATTCCCTCGGCCGAGATCACCGCAGCCATATTGAAGAGGTTGCTTCCGATGCGCAGGGGCAGCCCCACGATGGCGATGAGCGAGGGCTTGTCGTGCATGAAGAGTGCCAGGTCATTCAGCGAAGCGAGCGCTTTCCGCTGCAGGGCTTCCTGAAAGAAGAGATCGCCGCAGCTGTAGGCGGTGATGCCCAGCTCCGGGAAGCAGAGGATCTGCACCTGTTCCTGCACAGCCCGGCCGATCACCGTTTTCATTTCAGCCGTGTTGTAATCGCAATCGGCTACTTTGAGTTGTGGCGATGCGGCAGCCACCCTCACGAATCCGAAATTATTTATTTTCAACGGTATCATATGGAGCTCGCTTTTAATGATGTTCTTGTGAGTGAATGATTCTCATGCTCGTTTCATACAACAAAGATAAAAAAATTGCGCAGAGATTACTCTGTATATTCAATTTTCATGCGATAGGACCATTCATCGAAATAGAGGTTCCTCAAGTCTGTTTCTACTTCTCCCCGCTGGAAGTCGACTGTTTCGCTCCGGGGAAATTTTTTCCCCGGAAAAAAATCCCCGGAAAAGTCTGAATTTACATATAACCGGTAGGAATCGATCCCGCTCATGAAAAACTCCCTCCCGGGTTTTATCGGAATCGCTCCTCCCCGACCAAAAGAGATGTCAACGGGAACCCAGCCGGTACCTTCCAAATAGACTTCCGCCCAATCATGGAGGTTCACCTCGCCCGGATGGGTCATCCAGCCGCTTTGCCACCGGGCCGGAATACCCTTGTAACGCAACATCGTGATGAGGAGCAGTGCTACTTGCCCGCAATCACCTTTGCGGTGCTCAATCACATATTCGGGGATGTTGGCGATCGTGGAATATTCCAGCGCACTCGCCCATGGATAGTTGGCGGCAATATACCGATAAATCGCCTGAAGCTGATCGATGGGCGTTCGGCCGTATTGCGTGATACTATCGGTTAATTCGCGGATCTTTTCCGAAAAATGAATATGCGGTTTTCGTTCAGCAGTATAGGTTTGATACAGCTCGCTGTGTGTATCGTATGGTTTTACTTCAATCTCCGATAAATCAAACCATTCGCCTTGTGCGGTGAACTCGAAGGCTGCGGAGAAAACGGCGGCTCGCCCCTTACGGGCTTTTTGCTCCATATAGATGGAGGTATGTGCGGTTTGATCGCCCGACAAAATGTAACAGGGTTGTGATGCCGACAATAACCTGACACCCGTTTGTCTGGCAATATCTTTCCGTGGAAACGGCAACCAGGCTTTTATCGTCTCGCCTTCGGGAACCGCATCAGGGTGCACGGTAAGCGTATAGCATGCTTTTGCTTTTATGGCAGGAAGCAGATATTTTCCTTTTATATTGCTTTTGATCTTGTGCCGGAAGGCTTCCGTCAATAGGAGATCGCTCGGGGTATCAGAAGGAAGTGCCGTTGTGAGCGCTGTCTCTCCTGTTGATACAATCACCCTGAATAGATTGGGTGCGGCATTCCGGAAATATCGCTTCTCCCCGTCAATGATTCTGCATTCCAGGGCTCCGGATTTTTCCCATTCGCACAGTAACGAGTCGGTCGGGGTAAACGACCGGTTTTTCTCGACCCATCCGATCACTTCCTCTCTGGTCTGGTTGAAATCGAGGCTTACCCTGTGTAAAGAGTCTTTGGTAAAAAGAAGTGCCTGCTTCTGTTGTGCGGATAGGCTCCCTTTTAAAATCAGTGAGTCTATCAGAAGAGATGCTTTGGTAAAATTTCCCGACTCTGTCTCTTGACGGATTCGCTGAAGGGGGGCCTGATGTTTTGCAGGGGAACATCCGACAAGAAAAGAGAACATAAGCATCCAGAGAAAGGGTTTCATCGGATAGGAGGATTACAGTCTGAGCGTGTGGAGAATGGATAGCATATCGGGGAGTTTTTGCAACAGTTCCGGCATGGAATCGAATACAGCGGAAGCGCCGGCATCTCGCAGGATCGCGTCGGGCAGCGGACCGGTGTTGACCGCAATGGTGAAAATATCGGCTTTCACGGCGGCTTCTATGCCCAGTGGTGCATTCTCGATCACGATGGCCTGGCTGGGCTGCAGATTTCCCCCTTTTTGCAATCCTTTCAGGAAAGGCTCCGGGTCGGGCTTGCCGTTCACCACGTCGAAGGCGGTGACCATGGTGTCAGGAGTGAAGATCCCCGGGAAATGGGTGTCGAGCCGGTCCAGCAGGG
>JAQVWR010000054.1 GCA_028709605.1 Proteiniphilum sp. | reverse complement strand
TAGCTTCCAGGTTGTCGGGATTTTGGATGTCGAGCTGTTTTTGCCAGTGGTGGAAGAGCGCCCTGACCACCTGTACCACGATCCAGCCGACAGTGAGGATCAGCATGATCTGGCTGATCTTGCGCAACACACCGTAGACCTGTTTGTCTTCACTGAGCAGGCCGCTGAACAGGTTGAGCAGCAGGGCGAAGATAAACCAGATGCCCGGCAGGGTGAAGAGCCGCACCATGAAATCGTCTATCCGGCTTCTGCTTTTGCGGGCTCGACTGCGCCACCGCCTGATGATTTGCCGGTATACGGCTGTGAGAATGCCGAACAGTGCCAGGAACAGCAGCGCAATAAAGGGGTGCCGGAGGGGGTTCTCCGGTGAAAGAAGATGATCGATAAATGTCATTTTTCTCGGATTTTATTGGATTAGTTTGATGAGGAACGGGATCACGGATGATTGTAGCGGGATGCGGTACTTGGCTGCCGGCGAGAAGTTGCCCACCTTGATGCTGATGCCGTCGGCCGGCAGGGCACGGAACATATCCTCGTCGGTGGTGTCATCGCCAATAGCCAACACAAAGTCGTAAGGATCCTTCTCCAGCCGGCGCAACACCTCACTGCCCTTGTTGAAGTCAGGGGGTTTGATCTCCACGATCTTGTTGCCGGGGACGATCTGCAGGTTCAGCCGCGCACAGGGCCCTATCAACGCGTTGACCAGCTGCTGTGCTCTCAACTCCGCCAGCCATACATCCACATTGCGGTAATGCCACACCAGCGCGGCATCCTTCTGTTCCATGTGCGAGCGGGGCGTCTTCTCGATGGCGTGCCGGATGATGTCGAGGATCTCCTCATCCCACACGATCTTCTCTAAGATGTTGCGGTGCCAACGGCCGTCATCCTTGTAAAAGACACCGTGCTCAGCGGCAAAATCGAGGGGCAATCCCGCAAACCATTTGTCCAGGGTCTGGTGGTCCCGACCGCTGTTGATCACTACCTTGTTGCGTTGGTCGGCCGTTATCCTGCGGAGCAGCTCCAACAGCTTCTCTGAAGGGACGGCATCTTCCGGCATCCTGACAAAGGGGGAGAGGGTGCCGTCATAGTCAAGCAGGATCAGCCGGGAGGAGGCCTCATCGTAGGCGCTCTTGATTTGGGTGAGCTGTCGCTTGCCTACCACCTTCTGCAGGATCTCGCGGTTCTGTCCCTTGATGCCCTGCAGTTCCTGTACAAAGTCGTTTGCCCAGCGCTTCACCGTGTGGGAGGAGATCTGTTTTTGCATTTTCGTCATCCGCTCCCGCTTTTCTGCTTCCGGCATGGTGAGTGCCTGCACGATCGCCTGTTCGATCTCATTCTTGTCGTTGGGGTTGATGATCAGTGCATCCTGCAGCTCGATGGCGGCGCCGGCCATCTCGCTGAGGATCAGCACGCCCGTGTGGTTACCCTTGGCGGCCAGGTACTCCTTGGCCACCAGGTTCATTCCGTCGCGCAGCGGCGTCACCAGCGCGATATCGGCGATGTCGTACATGGCGATCAGTTCCTCGAATGAGAAGCTGCGGTAGAAGTAATAGATGGGGTTCCACCCCAGCTTCGAGTACTTGCCGTTGATCTCGCCGATGGCCTGGTCGATCTTGTTCTTCAGCTCGGCATACATCTCCACGTTGTCGCGCGACGGCACTACGATCATGGCCAGCGACACCTTCTCGTGATACGCGGGGTTGTTCTGCAGGAACTGGTCAAAGCCGTCGATCCGGTGCAGGATCCCCTTGCTGTAGTCCAGCCGGTCCACCGAGAGAATCACCGTTTTGTCACCCAGCTTTTCCTTCAACAGGGTTGCCTTTTCCCGTACTTCGGGCAGCGCCGGCGCATTGTGGTACTGTTCGTAGTTGATCCCCATGGGGAAGGCATCCACATGGACGATCCGCTCCTTCAGGGTGATCTCGTCGAGGTTGCAGTTCAGGCCGAGTACGCGATAGATGGCGCTGATGAAGTGGCGCATGTAGTCGTGCGTGTGGAAGCCGATCAGGTCGGCCCCCAACAGTCCCTCCAGCACCTCTTCCCGCTCGGGAAGCACCCTGAAGAGCTCGTAGGAGGGAAACGGGATATGGTGAAAATAGCCGATGCTGGTGACCGGTTTCTGTTCGCGGATCATCCTGGGCAGCAACATCAGCTGGTAATCCTGCACCCATACGATGTCGTCGTTCTCGATGAAGGGCAGTGCTTCGCGGCTGAAGAGAGTGTTCACCTCACGGTAGGCTTCCCAGTACTCCGCCTTGTATTCGATAAAGGAGAAGAAGTAATGGCAGAGCGGCCAGATGGTACTGTTGCTATATCCCTCGTAGTAGTTTTCGATCTGTTCGTCGCTGAGGAAGACAGGGTGGAAGTTGAGCTCGTGCAGCTTTTCCGTGATCTCGCGCTTCTCCGCTTCGTCGTCGGTATGGATCCCGGGCCAGCCCACCCAGTACTTCTCCGCCTTCGTCTCCAATGAGCCGAGGCCGGTGGCCAAGCCGCCTTCACTGCGTTCGATCACGAAGCCGCTTTCGTTTCGTTCAATTTTTACCGGTAGTCTGTTTGCAATCAGAATGATCTTCATATATGTCAATATTTATTGTTTTGTATGATACAAAATATGCATCATCGCCGGATGCACCCCCTCCAAATGCATAAAGATTACGCGGGTCCCGTAAACGGTCACAGGTTATACAGACGTATCATACAGGAAGAAACGTCAAAAAACATAACCGGACGGGGATGGCCGGCTATGCGTTCTACACTGTCTTATAACATGCGGATCCGGAGAAAGATCAGTTTTTAATATATTTTATATTTTACATGGCAGCCGGGAGTGGAGAGAATGAACAAAAAGAAGATATCGTTTGTCGTTTCCGCTTTTTTATCGTAATTTCGTAGTCCGAAACCGATCACTTGAGCATTTTATTAACTAAGATTTAACATTTTTAGTAGATATATCATTATGGTAAAACAGAAAAATTATTTGACCTGCGACGGGAATCAGGCCGCTGCGCACATCGCTTATATGTTCAGCGAAGTGGCTGCGATCTACCCGATCACACCCTCCTCCACGATGGCTGAGTATGTGGATGAGTGGGCGGCTGCCGGGAGGAAGAATCTCTTCGGGCAACCTGTCCTGGTGCAGGAGATGCAATCGGAAGCCGGTGCTGCCGGGGCCATGCACGGATCGTTGCAGGCCGGAGCACTCACGTCTACTTTCACAGCCTCACAGGGACTGTTGCTGATGCTGCCCAATATGTATAAGATGGCGGGAGAGCTGTTGCCCGGCGTGTTCCACGTATCGGCAAGAGCGCTGGCTTCGCATGCCCTGTCCATCTTCGGTGACCATCAGGATGTGATGGCAGTACGATCTGCCGGCTTTGCCCTCTTTGCCACCGGTTCGGTGCAGGAGGTGATGGATCTGGCGGCGGTAGCCCATCTGGCGGCGATTGAGAGCCGTGTTCCCTTCCTTCATTTCTTCGACGGTTTCCGCACCTCACACGAGATTCAGAAGATTGAAGCACTGACGAACGATGATCTGGCTCCGCTGCTCAATCAGGAAGCACTGAAAGCTTTCCGCGACAGGGCCCTTTCGCCCGATGCACCCGTAGCCCGCGGCACGGCCCAGAACGACGATATCTACTTTCAGGCACGCGAAGCCTCCAATCCTTTCTATGCCAGGGTGCCGGAGTTGGTGGAGAAGTACCTTGAGAAGCTGGCAGCCGTCACCGGCCGCAAGTACGGACTGTTCGACTATTACGGTCATCCGGAAGCGGAGCGTGTGGTCATTGCCATGGGCTCGGTGACCGAGACCATCCGCGAGGTGGTAGATCACCTTACCGCTAAGGGTGAGAAGGTAGGAGTGGTAGCCGTGCACCTCTATCGTCCCTTTAAGGCGTCAGCCTTCCTCTCGGCGGTGCCGGCCACGGCCAGACGCATTGCCGTACTCGACCGTACCAAGGAGCCCGGTGCTACCGGCCAGCCGCTTTACCTCGATGTGAAGGATTGCTACTACGGGAAGGAGAATGCTCCCGAGGTGGTGGGCGGTATTTACGGACTCTCGTCGAAAGACACCTCCCCTTCACAGATCCTCTCTGTCTTCGAGAACCTCTCGATGAACCTGCCGAAGAACGATTTCACCATCGGTATCGTAGATGACATCACTTTTAAGTCGCTGCCCCTGAAAGAGGAGGTGTCGATGGATGAGACCATCTATGAGGCTAAGTTTTATGGCTTGGGATCAGACGGTACGGTAGGAGCCAACAAGAACTCGATCAAGATCATCGGTGACAACACCGATAAGTATGTCCAGGCTTACTTTGCTTACGACTCTAAGAAGTCGGGCGGCTTCACCTGTTCTCATATGCGTTTCGGCGACAACCCTATTCGTTCGACCTATCTGGTGAACACGCCCAATTTTGTAGCCTGCCATGTGCCGGCTTACCTGCATCTGTATGACGTAACCAAGGGACTGAAGAAGAACGGTACCTTCCTGCTGAACTCACTCTGGTCGAAGGAGGAGGTTGCCAGCCACTTGCCGGATCATGTGAAACGTTATTTTGCGGTGAACAACATCCGTCTCTATATCATCAATGCCACGGCGATTGCCAGTGAGATCGGTCTGGGCAACCGTACCAATACTATTTTACAATCAGCCTTCTTCCGGATCTCCAATGTGATTCCTTATGATCTGGCGGTGGAACAGATGAAGAAGTTCATCGTGAAATCGTACAGCAAGAAAGGAGAAGAGGTGGTGAAGATGAACTTTTCCGCGGTGGATCGTGGCGGCGACGTGGAAGAGGTAACGGTACCGCAGCAGTGGGCTTCCCTGCCGGTGGAAGAGACTGTTCCCGATGATGCTCCGGCGTTTATACAGAAAGTAGTGCGGCCGATCAATGCCCGTCGCGGTTATGACCTGCCTGTGTCGGCCTTCACGGGCTATGAGGATGGCACCTGGGAACAGGGTACCACTGCCTTCGAGAAACGCGGTGTGGCCGTCAACGTGCCGGTATGGAACCCGGAAAATTGTATCCAGTGCAACCAGTGCGCTTTTGTGTGTCCCCACGCTACCATCCGTCCGTTTGTACTCGATGAAAAGGAGCAACAGGGCCTTGGCGAAGGAACGGAACTGCTCAAGGCGCAGGGCAAACAGCTGGCCGGCATGTCATTCCGTATCCAGGTCGACGTGCTCGATTGCCTCGGCTGTGGCAACTGCGTGGATGTATGTCCCGGCAAGAAAGGGGAGAAGGCGCTTGAGATGGTGCCGATCGGTACGCAGTATGACAACCAGCAGAACTGGGATTACATGGTGAAGAATGTCTCCGACAAGACACACCTGCTGGACGTGAAGCTGAACGTGAAGAACTCGCAGTTCGCCACGCCGCTCTTCGAGTTTTCCGGCGCCTGCTCCGGCTGCGGTGAAACACCTTATATCAAGCTGATCACACAGCTCTACGGTGACCGCATGATGATTGCCAATGCTACCGGATGCTCCTCTATCTACGGCGCTTCGGCACCGGCTACCCCCTACACGAAGAACGAAGAGGGCAAGGGCCCGGCATGGGCGAACTCTCTCTTTGAAGACAATGCCGAGTTTGGCTATGGCTTCGTGATCGCCCACAACAGCATGCGCAAACACCTCAGTGAGCTGATGCGGAAAGGGATCGCATCGGATGACTTCACTGCGGAGCAGAAAGAGCTCTTCACGCAGTGGCTTGACCACAAGGAGGATGCCGACGCATCGAAAGAGGTTTCGGCACATCTGGTGTCAGCCCTCGCCGGCATGAATCACCCCGTGGCGCTGGAGATCCTCTCCATGGAGAAGTACCTGGCCAAGAAATCGATCTGGGTGTTCGGCGGCGACGGCTGGGCCTATGACATCGGCTTCGGCGGCCTCGACCATGTGCTGGCCAGCGGCCAGGACATCAACGTGCTGGTGCTTGATACCGAGGTCTACTCCAACACCGGAGGACAATCGTCCAAGTCGACGCCGATGGCGGCCGTGGCCAAGTTTGCCGCTGCCGGCAAGCGGATCCGCAAGAAAGACCTTGGCATGATCGCCTCCACTTACGGTTATGTATATGTGGCACAGGTGGCTATGGGCGCCAACCAGAGCCATTACCTCAAGGTGCTGAAGGAGGCGGAGTCCTATCACGGTCCCTCACTCATCATCGCCTACTCACCCTGT
The DNA here is from genome assembly GCA_028709605.1 of Proteiniphilum sp. Taxonomy (GTDB): domain Bacteria; phylum Bacteroidota; class Bacteroidia; order Bacteroidales; family Dysgonomonadaceae; genus Proteiniphilum. The sequence continues at coordinate 6,260 of JAQVWR010000054.1, read as the reverse complement.
ATCAGTCACGGATTGAAGAAGGGAATGGGTGCCGCCCAGTCGGAAGAAAAGGCGGCGGTTGAGTGCGGCTACTGGCATCTGTGGCGCTACGACCCGCGCTTAGAAGATGAGGGGAAGAATCCGTTCCAGCTCGACAGCAAGGAGCCCGACTGGAGCAAGTTCCGCAACTTCCTGCTGGGTGAGGTGCGTTACACGCAGCTGATCAAGTCGTTCCCGCGTCAGGCCGACGAGCTGTTCGAGGCCGCCAGGGAGAATGCGCAGTGGCGCTATCGCTCCTACCGGCGAAAAGCTGAGATACACTACGGCGAGCCGGCTGCCGGTGCAGGCGTAGCAGCGGAAAGGGAAAGCTGATCGTCACGATCACACACTTTATTGCCGGGGGTGTCACGTTTTGTGATACCCCCGGTTATTATCCGCTACTTCTCTCCTGCGGCGAACCATTTTTGTGCCGGTCCACAGATTTGTTGCTCCTTACCGGTTTGAAGGACTCCGTTTTATGCACTGCTCCAACTTGAAGAAATAGATTTTCTCCCCTGCACCGGCTTGAAGAAATAGTTGTATCTTTGCATGAAGATTCAAGAGTCAAGATTCAACAAGCAAGAGTCAAGATCTCAGATCCCTGATCCGAAATCTCAAATTCCAAATTATGAAGATTCAAATCATCAACGGCCCCAATCTCAACCTGCTGGGCATCCGGGAGCCGGAGACCTATGGCAGCCAGTCTTTTGAGGCGTTTCTGGAAGGGTTGCAGGCGGCCTATCCCGCCATCACCTTCAGCTATGAACAATCGAATGTGGAGGGAGAACTGATCAACATGATCCAGGAGGCAGGCTACGGCAGCGACGGGATCATCCTGAATGCCGGAGGATACACCCATACCTCGGTGGCCATCCGCGATGCGATCAAAGCGGTGCCGGCACCGGTGGTGGAGGTACATATCTCCAACGTGCATGCACGCGAGGAGTTCCGTCACCACTCTCTGCTGTCGGCCGTCTGCCGTGGTGTGATCGCCGGCTTCGGGCTGGACTCCTACCGGTTGGCGGTGGAAGCGCTGCAGGGGACAAACAAATCGTAAATCCAAACGTTACATTGTCTGAACAATCCAACTATTTATATGCTTAAACAAACAAAGATCATCGCCACCATTTCCGATAAGCGATGCGAAGTGCCTTTTCTCCGCCAGCTCTTTGAGGCGGGGATGAACGTGGTGCGACTCAACTCGGCCCATCTCGACGAAGAGGGCTTTTTAAAAATCATCCGCAATACCCGTGCGGTATCCAGCCGGATTGGCATCCTGGTTGACACTAAAGGTCCCGAGATACGGACCACGGTGGCCGACCATCCTATTGAACTGAAGACGGGTGACCAGATCAGGATCGTGGGCGATCCCGCGGGCATCTCTTCGAGAGATACCCTTTACATTTCCTATCCCAGTATCTCCGAAGAGATGCATGAGGGAGACGACATTCTGATCGACGACGGGGAGATCGACCTGAAGGTGATCACCGTCACAGCCGACGACCTGCTGTGCAGTGTACAGAACGACGGCACCGTGGGGAGCCGCAAGAGTGTCAACATCCCCGGTGTGCGCATCAGCCTTCCGGCCATCACTGCCCGCGACCGGCAGTTCATCGCCCTGGCGGCAAAACATGACGTGGACTTTATCGCTCACTCGTTCGTGCGCAGCAGAGAGGATGTGCTGGCGGTGCAGGAGATCCTCAACGAGCTGAAGAGCCCGATCAAGATCATCGCCAAAATCGAGAACCAGGAGGGTGTTGACAACGCCGATGAGATTCTTGACGTAGCTTTCGGCATCATGGTGGCTCGTGGAGACCTGGGCATCGAGGTGCCGCAGGAAAAGATCCCCGGTATCCAGCGGGTGCTGATCCGGCAGGCCGTGCACCACAAGAAACCGGTGATCGTGGCCACACAGATGCTGCACTCCATGATCCACAACCCGCGTCCCACGCGTGCGGAGATCACCGACATTGCCAACGCCATCTATTACCGTACCGATGCGGTGATGCTCAGCGGAGAAACCGCTTATGGCAAATACCCCGTGGAGGCAGTGAGCACCATGACCAAGACTGCCTATGAGGCAGAGAAAACCAAGCTGGCAGAGAACGATATCCGGGTGCCCTATGTGCAGTATGACGACCGCGAGGTGACCGAGTTTCTCGCCAAGCAGGCGGTGAAGGCGACCCTGCGGATGAACGTGAAAGCGATCGTGACCGACAGCCATACAGGTCGCACTGCGCGGGTGTTGGCTGCCTTTCGCGGCAAGAGCCCCGTCTACGCCATCACTACCTCCGAGCGGCTGGCGCGCGAGCTGGCCCTCTCCTACGGTATTTGTGCGGAATATCAGCAGGGAAAGGGCGATGGCAATACCAAGGAGAGTCGCAGGGCTTATTTTGTGGAAGCAATCAAGCGGTTGCTGGGAGCGGGACTGATTGAGCGGAAGGATCGTGTAGCCTACCTGGGTGGCAGCTTCGGCGAGGTGGGTGGAACCACTTACCTGGAGATCATCGATGCCTGGCGTATCCTGGAGGCAAAAGAGAAATACAACCTGCCTGACTATACGCAGTAATCCGGCGGTGAGCCGGTGCATGAACGAATGTGTATGCCTGATCACATAGAAGACTATATTCTCCGTCATATGGAGGAGGAGCCGGAGCTGTTGCGGCAGATATACCGGGATGCGCATGTGAAGCTTTTGCACGGCTTCATGGTGTCGGGGCATTTGCAGGGACGGCTGCTGAAGATGCTGGTACAGATGATCCGTCCCTCGAGGGTGTTGGAGATCGGTACTTATACCGGCTACTCGGCATTGTGTATTGCAGAGGGGCTGGAGGAGGGTGCTGAGCTGCACACCATCGAGATCGACGATGAGATGGAGGAGATGATCCTGCGTAACATCGACCGATCGCCATGGCATAAGCGGATCACCCTCCATATCGGTGATGCGGCGGAGCTGCTGCCTCACTTTGCGGATGGCTTCTTCGACCTGGCCTTTCTCGACAGCGACAAGCGGAGCTACTGGCAGGTTTATGAGGCTACCCTGCCCAAAGTGAAGCGGGGAGGATTCATCTTGGCCGATAATACCCTTTGGCACGGAAAGGTGCTTGAGAAGCCGGCACCGGCCGACCGGCAGACACGGGGCATACAGGAGTTTAACGAACGACTGGCGGCCGACGACCGCACGGAGAAGGTGATCCTGCCGCTCCGCGACGGGTTGACGCTGATCAGAAAAAAATAAAAGACGATGGAAACGAACAGACAACAGAAAATCAACCGATTGATCCAGAAAGAGCTGAGTGAGATCTTCCTGCTGGAAACCAAGAAAATGCAGGGAGTCTTCATCTCGGTCACCAACGTGCGGGTATCGCCCGACCTGGGCATCGCCCACGCCTACCTGAGTATCTTTCCCTCTGTACGGTCGGAAGAGCTGATCACGAACATCAACGAAAATGTGAAGTCGGTACGCTACGACCTGGGCAAGCGGGTGGGCAAGCAGCTGCGGGTGATCCCCGAGCTGACCTTCCACCGGGACGATTCACTCGATTATATCGAGAACATTGACCGATTGTTGAAAAACGACTAACCATAGCAGCTTGAGCCTCTCTTTTTTCATAGCGCGTCGCTACCTCTTCTCCAAGAAATCGCACAACGCCATCAACGTGATTTCCGCCATCTCGGTGTGCGGTATCGCCATCGCCACCATGGCCATGGTGACGGTCCTCTCGGTGTTCAACGGCTTCGGCGGCATCGTGGAGGGACTGTTCAGTGCTTTCGACCCTCATCTCAAGATCACGGTACGGGAGGGGAAGGTGTTCAGTTATGATACTCCCGCCTTCGCGGAAGCACTCCGTCTTCCCGGCATACAGACTGTCTCCGAGTCGCTCGAGGAGAATGCGCTCTTCAAGTTTGAAGAGCAACAGGTGCCGGTGCGGGTGAAGGGGGTGTCGGAGGAGTTCCGGCTGATGACCGACATGGAGCGGCTGATGGTGGACGGCACCTTCCGCCTGCAGGAGGATGTGGTCAACTACGTCACACTGGGTGCGGGAGTGGCTGTCACGCTGGGTGCCCGCCCCGGGCTTGTCCGGCCGGTGGAGATCTACGCTCCTCGACGCGATGTGCAGGTCAACCTGGCCAACCCGTCGGCTGCTTTTACCACCGCTTATGCCCAGATAGGAGGAGTGTTCACCCTCAACCAGCCGGAGGTGGACGAGCAGATGGCGATCATCCCGATTGGACTGGCGCGTGAGCTGTTCAGCTACCAGAACGAGGTCACCTCACTCGATATCAACCTCTCTGCGGATGCATCCGTGAAGAAGGTGAAAAGAGAGATGCAGCGTCTTCTGGGCGACGATTTCCTGGTGGAGGATCGATATGAACAACAGCGGGAGTCATACCGGATGCTGCAGATCGAGAAGTGGGTCACCTTCCTCATCCTGGCCTTTATCCTGCTGATCGCCGTCTTCAACGTGGTGGGCTCGCTCTCGATGCTGATCGTGGAAAAGAGAGCCGATATCCGCAGTTTGCAGCATATGGGTGCCTCCAACCGTCTGGTGGCCCGCATCTTTCTCTATGAAGGATGGCTGATCACCTTTATCGGTATCGTCACCGGGATGGTGGCAGGGCTGCTGCTCTGTCTGCTGCAGCAGCATTTCGGCCTGCTTCGTCTGGGCAACACCCCCGGTGCATATATCATCGATGCCTATCCGGTGATTGTGAAATGCACCGACCTGCTGGTGGTCTTTGTTGTGGTGAGCCTGATCGGCCTGCTGACGGTGCTCTACCCGGTGAATAACCTGAGGAAACAGCTTTCAGCGGTCAGCGATCAGCAATCAGCTTTCAGCTATCAGCGGTAAATGGAAAGGTAAAATAATAGCAAGTAACATTTGAAACCATATAAATGAGGAACAGTTTATGAAAATTGCAATTGTGGGGACAGGCTATGTGGGACTGGTTTCGGGAGCCTGCTTTGCCGAAATGGGAGCGGATGTGACCTGTGTCGATATAGACCGGGCGAAGATCGAAAAATTGAAACAGGGGATCATCCCCATCTACGAACCGGGATTGAAGAGCATCGTGCAACGCAATTATGAGGCGGAGCGGCTTCATTTCACCACCGACCTGTCGTCGGTCCTCCATGAGATGAAAATCGTCTTTATCGCCGTTGGCACGCCTTCCGATAAAAACGGAAATGCGGACCTCTCCTTTGTAATGACGGTGTCGGAGACCATTGCCGACCATATCACCCGTCCCCTGCTGATCGTTACCAAAAGTACCGTGCCGGTAGGTACCTCGCACCGCATCCGCGATCTGGTACGGCGTCGGCTTGATGAACGGGGATTGCGGGAGATGACTTTCGACGTTGCCTCCAACCCAGAGTTCCTGAAGGAGGGCGCCGCGATAAAAGATTTCCTGAGTCCCGAACGTGTAGTGGTGGGTGTCGAGAGCGAATGTGCCAAAGAGCTGATGACAAAGCTTTACCGTCCCTTCCTGCTGAACAACTTCCGGGTGATCTTTATGGATATCCTCTCCGCTGAGATGACCAAGTATGCCTCGAATGCCATGCTGGCCACCCGCATCAGCTTTATGAACGATATTGCCAACCTGTGCGAGCGGGTGGGAGCCGACGTGAACATGGTGCGGCGCGGCATGGGCAGTGACTCCCGCATCGGGCGCAGCTTTCTCTATCCCGGCTGCGGCTACGGCGGCAGCTGCTTTCCGAAGGATATTCGTGCGCTGATCAGCGTGGCGGAGGATGTCGGCTATGAGATGAAGCTGCTTAAGGCGGTGGAGGAGGTCAACAACCTGCAGAAAAATATCCTATTCGAGAAGCTTGCAAATGTTTTCGGAGAAAAGCTAAACCGCCTGACGGTTGCCGTCTGGGGCCTCTCCTTTAAGCCGGAGACCGACGATGTGCGCGATGCGCCGTCACTCACGCTGATCCGCAGCTTGCTCGATGCCGGCGTCTCGATTCGCGCTTACGACCCGGCAGCCATTGAAGAGGCGCGCAGGGTGCTGGGAGATGCCGTCTACTACGCCAATGATATCTACGACGCGGCTTGCGGTGCCGATGCAGTGATCGTGCCCACCGAATGGAAAGAGTTCCGTCTGCCCAATTGGGAGGTGTTGAAAAAGATCATGCAGCGCCATGTAGTGATCGACGGCCGTAACATCTACAACGGTGCCGAACTGTCATCACTCGGTTTCGAATACCACGGGATAGGGCAGAAATAGGATATCTGTCA
>JAQVWR010000131.1 GCA_028709605.1 Proteiniphilum sp. | reverse complement strand
TGATCACCTCCTCACGCGGGATGCCGATGCTCTCTGCCACATCCTTGATCTTCCGGAGTGGTGTCTCTCTTGCAATTTGAATGTCTGATTTCATTGTATTCTTTTGTTATATGTTGTAAGATTTCAGTTTTCAGCGGTCAGCTTTCAGCTTCTCCTCCAGCAACACCAGCTGGTCGCGCAGCTGTGCCGCCTCCAGGAACTCCAGTTTTTTAGCCGCTGCCAGCATCGCCTTGCGGGTATGCTCGATCCTGGCTTTCAGATCGTCGGTCGTAGCCATCTCTGCCAGCGGCTCAGCCGCCATAGAGGAATAGTCCGGTTCCACATAGGCCTTTGCCTCTGCGGTAGCGGTGTACTCTTTGCTCAATGCCGATGTAAGAGCCCTTTTGATTTGTCGGGGTATGATGCCATGCTCTCCGTTGTATTTCATTTGCTTCTCACGTCGTCGGTTGGTCTCGTCAATGGTCTTCTGCATGCTGTCCGTGATCTTGTCGGCATAGAAAATCACCCTTCCGTTCACGTTGCGGGCCGCCCTACCGGCGGTCTGCGTGAGGGAGCGGTGGGAACGGAGGAACCCTTCCTTGTCGGCGTCAAGCACCGCCACCAGCGACACCTCCGGCAGGTCGAGACCCTCACGCAGCAGGTTGACGCCGATCAGCACATCAAAGAGGCCTCCGCGCAGCTCCTCCATGATCTTCACCCGCTCGAGCGTCTCCACATCGGAGTGGATATAATTGCAACGGATATTGTTTCCCGCGAGGTACTCGGTCAACTCCTCCGCCATCCGTTTGGTGAGGGTGGTGACCAGCACCCGTTCATTCTTTTCCACGCGCTGCCGGATCTCCTCCATCAGGTCGTCGATCTGATTAAGGCTGGGGCGCACGTCTATGGGCGGGTCGAGCAGGCCGGTGGGACGTATCAGCTGATCCACCACGATCCCCTCCGACTTCTCCAACTCATAGTCGGCCGGTGTGGCGCTCACAAAAATGATCTCAGGGGTGAGCTCCTCAAACTCCTCAAACCGGAGCGGCCGGTTATCCATGGCTGCCGGCAGGCGGAAGCCGTACTCCACCAGGTTCATCTTACGGGAATGGTCGCCGCCGTACATGGCCCGTATCTGGGGGATGGTGACGTGGCTCTCGTCGATCACGGTGAGGTAATCCTCCGGGAAGAAGTCGAGCAGGCAGAAGGGGCGCGTGCCGGGCAATCGCCCGTCGAAGTAGCGCGAGTAGTTCTCGATGCCCGAGCAGTAGCCGATCTCCCTGATCATCTCCAGGTCGTAGGTCACCCGCTCATAGAGTCGTTTTGCCTCGTAGGGCTTTCCAATCTCCCGAAAAAACTCCACCTGTTTGCCCAGGTCGAGCTGTATCTCGTCCACCGCCCGGTTGATCCGCTCCTGTGTGGTGACAAAGAGATTGGCCGGAAAGATGCGGTAGCTGTCGAGCCGCTCCATAGTGACACCCGTGAGCGGGTCCACCGACTCGATACTCTCGATCTCATCACCCCAGAAGATAACGCGTATAATATAATCGTGGTAAGCCAAAAAGACATCCACCGTATCCCCCTTCACCCGGAAGTTACCCCGGTTGTAGTCGGCTGTTTCGTTGCGCGAGTAAAGGCTGCTCACCAGCAGCCGCAGGAGCTGGTCTCTTTCGATGACCTGTCCCTGGTGTATTTCAATGGTGGTCTTGTTGAAATCCTCCGGGTTGCCGATCCCGTAGAGGCAGGATACCGAGGAGACCACGATCACGTCGTTCCGTCCCGAAAGCAGCGAGGAGGTAGCCGCCAGGCGCAGCTTCTCGATCTCGTCGTTGATGGAGAGGTCCTTCTCGATATAGGTGTCGGTCGTGGGGATATAGGCTTCAGGCTGGTAGTAATCGTAGTAAGAGACGAAATACTCCACCGCGTTGTGGGGAAAAAAGCTCTTGAACTCGCTGTAGAGCTGTGCGGCCAGTGTCTTGTTATGGCTCAGCACCAGCGTGGGTTTGTTCACCTGCGCGATCACATTGGCGATGGTAAAGGTCTTGCCCGAGCCGGTCACACCCAGTAGGGTCTGGTAGGGCACCTTGTCGCGGAGTCCCTCCTCCAGTGCCCGGATGGCTTCGGGCTGATCGCCCGTGGGTTTATATTCCGATGTCAGTTGAAACTGCATAGTCAGTGAGTAAACAAACGGTTTCAGTTTTGGTTTACCGGTGCGTAAACAGCTTGATCAGAAGCTGCGTGCTCAAGGCGCTCCGGGATAGGGTGTGGTCTCATAAACGGAGGTGATCTGAAAGTACGGGTTCAGCCCCAGGTGCAGGATATAACCGGGCAGCTGCTCACGGATCCCCTCTCCGTTGCGGGACTTCAGAACCGGCACATTCACCCGGTAGCTCTCCTCCATGGTTTTTTCATACTGCACCCCCTCCAGGTCGGGGATAAAAGTGACCGCTGCATCCTGCGTCTGCCCCCCGGCCACCGGCAGCTCTCCCACGATCTGCTCGCGCAATACCGCCCCCCTTTTGAAAAAGCGTTGCAGGCGGGGTGCCAGCCATTGCTCCAGGCCCGCGTGATCGAAGGCGCTGAGGGCGGAGCAAAAACCGTTTAGCACCATGCGGATGCTGTCCAGCGTAGGCACATCCACCGGATAGGACTGAAAGAGCATTCCGTAACGTAATTCCGCCTCCGCCAGATAATCGCCATTGAAATCGCCGCTCTCTGCCATCACCATATAGTCGGAGTAGGCAGCTGAGGTGTTGGTGTGAAGCGCCCCCATCCAGGTGAGGGAGTCGAGCCGCCGCTTCACCAGCGGGGCATAGTGGCTTTCAGGATACTGCAGCAGGAAATCGCGCAGCTCCGTCACCCGGTCGGTATGCTTCATCACCTCCCAGCGGGAAGCCTCCTCCTCTTTCAGTTTCATCAGAGCCGCCTGTGCATCAGCAAAATGAGCACCTTTCGGGTGGTTTTCGATATAGGTAAGGTATCCCTCCACGCTGTTTTCTTTTATGGCGGCATCCCAGCCATT
>JAQVWR010000053.1 GCA_028709605.1 Proteiniphilum sp. | reverse complement strand
ATTTGTCGGGCCATATCAATGGCAGCAACCCTTGGATATCAGACCGCTCTGTCAGTGTTGTCGACGGTGTCCCCATGAGCCGCCGTGCAGTTGGAGTTACGCCTGACGGTGATTTGGTGATCTTTGTTAGCAACCGTTTCAGCAATACCTATAATATGGTTAAAAACAATAAGGTGAATTGGAATACTCCCAGCGATGGTTCTTCCTTACGCGAAGTGGCCGTAGCCCTGCAAGAGGTAGGCTGTACCGATGCGATTGTTTTCGGAGAAAGTTATTTTGCACCGGTTGTGATCAGAGATAGCGAAAGAGGAGTCCCGTTTGGAAAAACAGCAGGACGATATGACTGGGAATTAACCGGGAATGTGAAAAATCCGGACCAGGAAGGAACCACACAATCCTGGATGATGTTCAAATAAAAAATTAACAATTGAGTTACATATACTAATACTTATATCAATGAGGAAAAATAGTAAATACCTATTGTGTGTCTTATTGGCAGTTACCCTTTCTCTGTCACTGTATGCCAGGCAACCGATTGCGCACTTGCAGCACACAGAAGTGCTTACCACAACCGACAATGGAGACGCTTCGAAACAAGTGACCCTGCATTTGCAAAACAGAACCGTCCGTGAAGCTTTACAAGAATTAGAGGCGAAGGGAAATGTATTGCTGGTTTACGAGAAGAACGATATTGATTTATCACGCAAAGTATCCGTAAAGGTTCAAAATCAGCCTGTTGGCGAAGCGCTGAACCAAATCTTGCAAGGTCAGGAGCTGGCATATAAAGTGAAGGGAGATCATATTGTCATCACCCGTTCCGGTCAGCAATCTTCCGATGAGAAAAGGCGTATCAACGGGCTCGTTACGGATGTCAATGATGAACCCCTTATCGGAGTAACATTGACGATTCCCGGCACCAATACCGGGACAGTAACGAATGCACAAGGCCGATTTGAACTGGAAGTATCGGCAGATGCAAAAATGATACAAGCCTCCTATATCGGTTATGCCACACAACAGGTTGAACTCAAGAAAGGAAAAGCCACTTTCAATATTGTATTGGAGGAAGATGTTGCGATGCTTTCCGAGGTGGTAGTGGTTGGTTACGGTACCCAGAAAAAAGTCAATCTGACCGGATCGGTCGCTACCATAAACCTGGAAAAAGAGTCTCGTTCACGTCCTTTGGTGAGTGCCTCACAAGCATTGAGCGGGATGACCGCCGGTCTGCAGGTGATGCAGGGCTCTGGAACTCCCTATGGTGAAGGATTCTCATTCAATATTCGTGGCGTCGGGACATTGAACAGTTCCTCACCCCTCGTGCTGATCGATGGCATGGAGCAAAGTTTAAACAACATTGACCCCAATGATATCGCATCCATTTCTATTCTGAAAGATGCTGCCTCATGTGCTATCTATGGAAACCGCGGAGCGAACGGAGTGATTCTGGTGGCTACCAAAACCGGGAAGACCGGTAAAGTGAATGTCTCTTACAATGCAATGCTGTCGCTGAACCAGCCTACCAAACTGATTAAGACCGTATCCAACTACACGCGGTATATGGAACTGATGAATGAATCTGCTACCAATATCGGTGAGTCGGCTCCCTTTAGTGATATCACGATCGATGAATGGCGTGAAGCGGCAAAAGATCCGTATGGCATCTCAGCATCAGGCTATCCCAATTATGTTGCTTATCCCAATACCGATTGGTATGGTGAGATCTACAATAATGACTGGATGATGAAGCATGCTCTTTCGGTTACCGGGCAGGAGGGCCGCACCGGATACAATCTCTCTGTCTCTTATATTGATAACCCGGGCTTAATAAAGAATACAGGTTATCAGCGTTATTTCATGCGCACCAATGTATATTCAGATATTACCAAATGGCTGCGTATCGGTACCCGTATGTGGGGCTATCACACCGATCAGAAGAAGAGCGATACCAATTCACTCAGGAATATCACTACCCAAAAAATGGTGCCGGGTGTTTATCCCTATTACGACGGGAAGTATGGTGCACCCGAAGCCAACGAGGAAGATCCTCAGTCACACAATCCTTTGTGGGATATGGCTCAATCGGAAGGACATATCAAGAACACCCAAATGTTTACGACCTTCTATTCAACGATTAAGTTTTTGGAAAATTTATCCTACGACATCAACTTAAACTACAAGGACTATCGGTATGAATTTATGGCAGTAGACACGGATTATGGGAAATATAGTTTCAAGAGTGACCAGTGGATTGCTTCGCTGAAAGATCCTGCCGATCTGTACACCCGTATGGGATATATCCGTGAGAATGACTGGAAACTGACCCAGCTGTTGAAATATAACCAGACATTTGACAAACACGATGTGGGTGTATTGCTGGGGTTTGAAGAAGAGCGCTTTATGAAGAGAGTAACCAACACCACCAAGTTGGGCCTGATTGATGCATCTGTGGGAGATCCCAGCTCTGCGACTACCCCTTCGGACATTAACGGTACTGGTGATGAGTTTGCATCACGCTCTTATTTCGGACGGATCAACTATGCTTTTGACAACCGTTATTTGTTTGAAGCAAATATGCGTTACGACGGTTCTTCACGCTTTTCACCCGACAACCGTTGGGGACTGTTCCCGTCTGTTTCTGCCGGATGGCGTATCAGTGAAGAAGCGTTTATGGAGCAACTGCCTGTCGATAATCTTAAATTGCGCGTTTCCTGGGGAAAATTGGGAAATAACGCCATAGGAAACTATGAATGGCAATCTGTTTACAACTCAGCCAAGTACGCATTTGGACGCGCTCTCAGCAACGGATTGGCAGTGACTTCGATCTCTAACAACCTGCTGAAATGGGAAAGTACGGCCATTACCAATATTGGGGTTGATTTTGCCACCCTCAACAACCGACTGACCTTAGAAGCAGACTATTACAACAAAGTAACGGACGGAATCTTATATCGCCCCGATATGTATATGGTACTGGGAACCGCCAGTGGCCCGCGCCAGAATATTGCAGAGGTAACGAACCGTGGCCTTGAAATGACCGTAAACTGGCAAGATCGTATCGGTCAGGTCCATTATCGTCTGTCCGGTAACTTTGCGTACAATCAGAACGAAGTAAGCAAATATAAAGGAGAGTTCAAACGAGGATGGGTGACAGACGAGAAGGGAAAACAGTCCTATCAAAGCAATATCGGAGATGTCTCCACAGGAGGTATGACCCGTGTCATTGAAGGCAAGATGATTAATGAGTATTATATGCTTCAACCCTATAACGGCAAAGGAAACCCCTTCAACGCCGATGGTAGCGTGAATATCCATGGCGGGCCCAAAGACGGTATGATTCGTACGGTTGACGATATGAAATGGATCCGGGCAATGGTGGATGAAGGCTATCAGTTTTACCCGCGACAGAATGTCAGCAAGAACGGTATCTGGTATGGAGATTATATCTACGCCGACTTAAATGGTGATGGTGTATATGGTAACGACTCTGACAATGAGTTTCAGGGATGTTCCAACGTGCCTAAATATAACTTCGGCTTTCAGGCCAGCGCGAACTGGAAAGGATTCGACCTCTCCATGAACTGGTCAGGAGCTGCGGGTTTCAGTCTCTACTATTATCGTCTGGCCCTGAACAGCAGTGCTACGATTAAAGGGTATGCCATTGGGGAAGAGATTGCGAAAGACCACTATTTCTTCGATCCGAAAAATCCCGATGATCATCGTACAAACATCACATCCAAGAATCCGCGTCTGACGAATAACTCCGGTAGCGACCAGAGTGGGATGACGAACTCTTCTGTTCACCTGCAAAAAGGAGACTACCTCAAACTGAAGAACCTGACGCTCGGCTATACGCTGCCGGAGGCTGTCTCGAAAAAAGTATATGCACAAGATATTCGGTTCTTTGCTTCCGGTGAAAACCTGTTCACCCTGACCGGTTATGAAGGAATGGATCCGGAAATGCGTACAGATATCGGTTACTCTACCATGCGCCAATATGCGTTTGGAGTGAATATTACTTTCTAAAATCAATTAAATAAACGACCTCATTATGAAAAGCAACATAACAATCTATCGAAAACTGGTAAAATGTCTCTTTTTTGTCCTGTTCTTTTTGCCGTTTGCCGGATGTGATTCTGACTTTTTAGATACCACACCGACGAATAATGTGAATGGCAATAACATCTGGACCAAAGCAAGTCTGGCGCGACAAGCCGTTAGGGGAGTGTATAACGTTTTTTTGGACCAATACTGCCCCCCCTCTGCTTCCGGACTGCTCAACACGCATCGTATTCCATGGGATGCCTATTCATCAGTGATGGACACCGATAAAAACTGGATCAAGCGAATGCCTAACTGCACGGGAGCCGCTACTCCTTCCAGCGGTTTGTTCAGCGATATCTACAGACGTTTCTACACCTTTATCTATCGGGCAAATGATGTGATCGACAACATCGAAAAGGTACCCGATATGACGGAAGCTGAGAAACAACGCTCCATCGCCGAATGTAAATTTATCCGCGCTTTTATCTATATGCGGCTGAATATTCTTTATAAAGGGGTTCCTTTGTATCTGAATGCCATCACCAGCCCGGAAAACGGGAACAAGGCTCGTTCGTCTGAATCGGATGTATGGGATGCCGTCATCCAGGACCTGACCGATTGTATCAACGCTTCGCATTTTCCCGATAAGTATCCTTCGGGTGACCCTGAATATGGACGTGCAACGAAGGGAGCAGCTTATACATTGCGCGGTTTAGCCTATATGTGGCAGGAAGACTGGGAGGAAGCCGTGAATGACTTCAACGCGGTAGGCAATTGTGGATTCGGACTCTTTAATCAGGGACAAGAGAGCTACAAGCAACTGCTGAAAATTGCCAACGAACAGTGCGACGAGATGATTTTCTCCGTACAATGTATCAGTCAATACGGTTACGGCAATAGTCGCAACGTGACGTATGGTAACCGTTGTACAGCCGGTTCTATGTGGAACAACTATCTTCCCAATCCGCACTTTGTGGAATCGTTTGAAACAGCGGACGGTGAACCGTTCAACTGGGATAACTATATTGAAGGATATAGCACCATGAAAGAAAAAGAACGGGTTGTATTCTTTTTGCGCGATGGCCTTACTCAAAAAGAGAAAGAACGAATGACTGCTTATGGAGCAGATATGAGCAAATATTTAGACAATGGCAATGAAGCGCGGATCAGAAAGGCTTACCAGGATCGTGACCCGCGTCTGCAGATGGCAGTGATTACCCCGTATGAACAATATCACGGTGCTGCCTCAGGGGTAGCCCATACCTATACCCTGCGCTGGCCTTACCGAGGCTCTGACAATGCTGCTCCTTTCGATATTCGTACCGATACAAACGATAAGTTGTATTATCTTTGGAGAAAATTTGTGCCGGAAGGGTTGGAACATACCGAACGCGATACGTATCCTTTAGACCTGCCGCTGCTGCGTTATGCAGAAGTGCTGTTGCTGAAAGCAGAAGCATTGAATGAATTGGGAGCGGCACACGCCGGCGAAGCAATCAACTGTGTGAATGAAGTAAGACGTCGTGCCGGACATGTAGCGTTGAACAGTGATGCTTATCCCGGCACAATGGTCAGCGGGCAGGAAGATCTCCGCGAGCGTATTCGCAACGAATTTTACTGGGAACTGGGTGGTGAAGATTCTATGTATTTCCACGAACTTCGTTGGAAGGTATGGAAAGACAAGAAGTTCGACAATAATCGGAACGGCCTGATGCAAATGTGGGGTGAAACAACCTATAATTGGTTCTGGTTGGGCGATAAATGCTGGACCTGGCCGATTCCTGCCAAAGAGATGGAGATGAATAAAAATCTTGTACAGAATGAGGGCTGGATCAATTAACGCTGATTTTTTGAATCGAAAAACGATATGAAAAAAACATTTTTTTTCTTTACCATTTTATTGAGTGTGATAATGGCTTGCTCTGGCGGTTCCGGTGAACTGCCGGGCAAACCTGACACCGACGATAATGGAAACGGAGATGGCCAGAAAAATCCTAATCCGATCTCTTTTTTGAATCCCGTACTGGGAAAACAGTTGCCCGACCCGTCTGTGATCCGTGCAAAGGATGGTTTTTTCTATCTGTATGCAACACAGCAGGAGTATGCTTTTATGCCGATTTATAAGTCATCCAATTTGACGCAGTGGTCGTTTGTGGGATCTGCTTTTACCGAAAAGCCCAACTGGCAACCGGATACACGAGTATGGGCCCCCGATATCAACTACATCGATGGCAAGTATGTGCTGTACTACAGCCTGGGACACTGGAATAGCCCTAAGAATAGTTGCATCGGCGTCGCTGTCAGCGATACCCCCGCAGGCCCTTTTACCGACCACGGGAAACTGCTCGACTATCACACCGGGAACATGCAATGCATCGATCCCTGCTTTTATGAAGAGAACGGAAAGAAATATCTTTTCTGGGGAAGCTTTGGTACCGGAAGTTATGAAGGTGGAATCCGTTATGTAGAGCTCAGCGATGATGGACTCACCATCAAGCCGGGTACGATGTCCGACAAGATTGCCGGCCCCCTGGTGGAAGGGATCATGATCCATAAGCGCGGAAGCTACTATTACTTATTCGGATCCACCGGGTTATGCTGTAGTGAAGCCAAAAGCACCTATCGTGTAGTGGTAGGCCGTTCCCGGAATTTAGCAGGGCCTTACGTAGGGAAGAAAGGTACCCCTATGAACAATAACGACAGTTACAACGAGGTCATTCTGCAAAGCAATGATCTGTTTGCCGGCACAGGGCACATCTCGGAGATCCTGACAGATGATAGTGGAAACGATTGGTTTTTTTACCATGCCTGGCAGAAGTCCAAAATAGATAAGGGGCGTCAACTGATGCTCGACCGTATGCAGTGGAGTAGTGACGGATGGCCCTACATCACGAACACTGCACCCTCGTCTGTTTCCCGGTCACCCGTGTTTAAGAGTAACGAGAAATAAGACCCCGTCTGTGTGGAATAAATTTAAGAGCCCGGTATTTAACCGGGCTCTTTTGATTACTCCCATCCTGTATTCTGTGTCAGCTTGGGATTTAGGGCAATTTCATTGATTGGGATTGCGAATAGATAATGTTTGGGATCTTCAAATATCGGAGGAGAGGAGACACGGCTGCTATAGATATCGATCGGTTGGGAGATATCTGACACATTAAACGCCTTCTTCAGTGCTCCTACCTCTGACGGTGTATAGAGTGTCTGATCGATAATCATTCCGTAGCGTTTCCTTGCCAGCAGATGTCCTGCGGCCCATCGCATGAGGTCGTCACGGCGAACCCCTTCTCCAAATAGCTCCACGCCGCGTTCACGACGAATCTCCCTGATCAGGTCGGCATTGCTCCCCTTGATCGTTGGAAACTGATCTGCCAGACGGGCATCGCTCCCGGGAGATGTGGTCAGATTCACGTTGAATCCTACCCGGGCACGCAGCGCATTCACCGTCTTGTCTAATTCAGGGTCTTTTCCCAGCTCTGCTCCGGCCTCGGCACGAATCAGCAGTATTTCCGCGTAACGGAAGATCGGAGCATCCACTGTCCCAATGTGATGATCAGAGGCAACCTCTGCCGGATTAAAATATTTAACGATTGCATATCCTGTTGCACAAGAGCCTTTGTTGTCTTTCTCTCCTACCACTTTTTGAATAGCCGGACGATTCCCGTTCAGGTAGTAGGTGAACTCGCCGGGTTCGGGTGTGGCAACTGTTTGCAACAAACGCGGGTCACGATCTTTTAATTCCCTGATCAGGCCTTCTCCTTTACTGTGCAACGGAGAGGCGGCATACGGTTTCCCGTCGATGGAGAGATAATTTTCCATACACTCGCGGCTCATCCCGATGGGGGTCTCGCCGGCAGCCATTTGCCGGGATACATTGTTTCCTTTGCCTATCTTCGGGTCATATTCTTTGGATAGAATCACTTCGGGGTTATCCTGATAATTGGCCTGAATAAAAAGCTCGTAATATGATTTTGCCGGCTTGCTCCCGGCAAACAAACGATAACCGTATTCTGGCTTCATCAGCTCACCGGCAGCGTTGTAGGCTTCTTCGAGAAATTTGACATCGCCTTCGATATTGTGGTAACGACGAAAAGTTCCCTCAAACAGACAGATACGGGCCTTGAGAGCAATAGCCGCATCTTTACTTACACGACTTACCAATGTTTTCTTCGGTAAATACTGGATGGCAAGGTTGATATCCCTCAGCACATTATCCATTACCATCACACGAGAATCGCGACCTTTGTACAGGTCTTCGGAACCCGGCTCCAAAACGGTTTCATACCAGGGGACATCTCCATAAGTCTTCACTTTATTGAAATAATCCATTGACTTGAAAAACAGGACTTCGCCCAGATACCTGTTTTTAATAGCCTCCGATTCGGGAGAGAGTTGGTAGTTTTGGATAAAATCGTTGCAAGCCCTGATAACTTCCCAATTCCAGGGTGTATTCTTTTTATCGGTAGGTGCAACGTGATGTCCGAAAGCCACGTCATTTTTTTCCCAGCTGAGCATTTGATCGGCATTTGCATCCAGGTTGAGCATTCCGCCCATTGTATAGTCTTGCGGAGCGCCGTGTCCGGTAATCAATTTCGGATAAAACCAGTTGCAATATTGCTCCAGCGCACTTGCGTTGGCGGTCTTGAAGAATCGTCCCTTTTCGAGCTTATCTGTTGGCAGTTCGTTAAAATCGCAACCGATAAACGCCAATACGGATAAAACTAAAATGAATCTATTTATTTTTTTCATTGTGGTTCAATTATTTAAAAGGTTACACTCAGTCCAAAAGAAAATGTTCTGCTAAAAGGATATACTCTCCCGGCATCGCTCAGCTCAGGTTCTCCGTTGTTCTTGTCTTTTCCTGTAATATCGGGATCGATATATTTAAACATCTTCGTTGCTTCCCAGAGGTTTTGTCCGCTGGCAAACAGCCTGATCTGTGACAGATCCATTTTCTTGGAAACAGTTGCCGGGAGCGTATAACTCAATGTCACGTCCCTCAGTCGAAGGTAAGCCCCGTTTTGTAGGTATTTGGTCTGTATCTGACGACTCCGGTTGCTGAATGTAGGCACAGGATAATAAGCATGGATGTTCTCCTTGCTCCAGGAACGATCCACATGGTAGTCCGTGATGGAAGCCCACCAAATACCGCTATACCCCCAGAAAAGATTATCACTTAACCAGATATCGCGTTTGCCGACTCCTTCAAATATGGCTCGCAGGTCAAACCCTTTCCATCCGGTGTTTAAGTTGATGCTGTAACGGTAACGGGGTGTACTGTTGCCAATTATTTTGCGGTCCCCGGGGTTATCTACGGTATTGACGCCATCCGTGATTTTCGGGTCATCATCCAGATTTTTATATCGGATATCGCCGGGTAACCATGTTTTGCTGAAGCGTCCTTGAATATCTACCATTTTTTGCGCTTCGGCTTCATCGGCGATAAATCCATCCGTAACATATCCCCAGATCTCACCCAGCCTCTTTCCTTCGTAGTGGTCGGCGAGCGATCGGGTGGGATTGTTGTATCGGGTGATCTCTGAGAATGCGTCGGAAATACCCAATCCAACACCGTAAGTAAGGGGACTGCCGCCTAGATCGACTATTTTATCGTTCCAGGTCAACATCAATTCCCATCCGTTGGTACGCATATCCGCTAAGTTTTCTTTCCCCCCGGTACTGCCCAATACGGCTGGATAGGCTTTACTGATTACCATGTCTTTTGTACGACGCACATAATAATCAAAGGCACCCGATAAACGGTTGTTCAATGCCGCAAAGTCGAACCCGGCATTAATGGTATTCACTCTCTCCCAGGTGATATTGGTGCTTGCCAGCGTAGAAGGATTGATTCCTTTTAAGATCGTGCTGTTGATCACATAATTATATGTTCCCGAACTTAACATTCCGAGATACTGGAAGTTATTATCCACTACCTGATTCCCCAGATCGCCGTATGACACCCTCATTTTCAGGTACTCTACAGCGGGCCTGATCGGTTCGTAGAAAGATTCTTCAGAAATTCTCCATCCGGCAGAAACAGAAGGGAAGAAACCCCATTGTTTGCCTTTCGGGTATTTCGATGAACCGTCATATCGTCCGTTTATTTCGAGGAGGTATTTACTCAGATAATCGTAGTTGATTCGATAGAAAATACCCTTTACGGCCCATGCATCGCCGGGTTCTTTTACATTGATGAATCTTTCGGCGAGTCCGCCGTTGGGCAAATCATTCGAAACCAATCCCTGTGATTCTATCTCCAAACGGTTGTAATCCTTGCGTTCATCGTTATACCCTGTCATGAGCTTGAAGTGATGATTTTCTGCAAGGCTAAAGTCATACTCACCCCACAGGTTCATGGCTCGGTACTCATCACTTGTTCTGTATTGCCATACTCCGTTGGGTGTCCCCACAGCGGTAGGCGCAGCCTCTGGACGGGGTTCTATCTGGTAGATCGTTTTTTTGTGCTCGCGATGTGTACGGAACCAGTAATTTTGGGTGTAATCCCCTTTTATCGACAATCCCTTCACAGGCGTAAGAGTAAATCCTCCGGTATACCAAAAATCCTTATCGGCAGTGGTGGTACGCCCGGCAAGGGCCATTCGTCCGGCAATGTTGTAGTTGAAGTTGTCTCCCTGCAGTCCTGCAAAATCTTTCCCGTTGGGCAGATAAATAGGAATGTGCGGGAACATGCGGTATACCTCATAATAGGGCGAACCCATTCCGAAGTTGTTGCTTGGCACATTTTTGTCGGAGTTGTTCAGCTTGGTGTTGAAGCTGAACTGTAACCAGTCGGTAATCTGCGTAGAGAAATTGAATGCGATGTTAAAGCGTTTATAGGTATCTTTTCCGTACCGGAACAAGCCGTCCTGTCCCTTGTATCCGATGGAACCGTAATAGGTGCTCTTTTCGGAACCTCCCGTCAGGCTTGCATTGTGCTGCTGCATGAATGCCGCATCGTCATAAAATTCTTTAAACCAGTCTGTGTTTCCTGCATAGCCCCACTGTCCTGCCTTGGTGAATTTTCCCGTCGTATCGAGGAAGGCGGAAGGATTATTTTGAGGATCTGCAATATGTTTCTTTACTGCATCAATTTGTTCCTGTGAGAAGTAAGCGCCTCCTCCGTTGTTGATATTTGCCTGGTTGATTGCTTCGAGCCATCTATCCGCTTGCATTCCTTTGGGAAGGCGACTTGGCGAAGACCAAGAAAAATTGTTGTTGTAATTGATCTGGAGCTTCTGGTTCAGTTTCCCCCGTTTCGTCGTGACCAGAATAACCCCGAAAGAACCTCTTGGTCCGTATACGGCAGCAGAAGCTGCGTCTTTCAGTACGGATACGCTCTCTATATCCTGAGGGTTGATCAGGTTGAGATCTGTTTCCACCCCGTCAACCAGTACCAGGGCCGAACCGCCGTTTAGGGAAGTGGCACCCCGGATATTGAATTTTGTTTCCGAAGTAGGATCGCCGGTCTTAAAGCTGATATTCAAATTAGGAATAGCGCCCTGCAAGCCTTTGGCTGCATTTACAAGGGGCCGGTCGTTCAGTATTTCACCGTCTACCATCTGTACCGCACCCGTCAGGTTCACTTTCTTTTGCACGCCGTATCCTACAACCACTACCTCTTGCAATGCTTTTGTATCTTCTTGCAGGATGATCTGAAACCTTGTTTTTCCGGCTGTCGCTGTTTCCTGCGGAAGATATCCGATGTACGAAATATGTAAAACGGCATCCGGCAACACTTGCAATGAAAAGTCGCCATCCGTATCGCTTACGGTTCCGTTGGTTCTTCCCTTTTCAATAATATTGGCTCCGATAACGGGTTCACCTCTTTCATCGGTAATTTTTCCCGTTACGCTTTTGTATGCCGGTGGCTGCTGTGCGTCGGTTCGTGCGGCAAGGATCTCTTCATGCATTTCTGCGGGCGAAAGGATGATTTGCGTACCTTTTACTTCATACGATATGTCTTGCGATTTGAACAGCCTTTCTAACACCGCTGCAATGGAGGCATTCTTTACGCGGACGCTTACTTTTCTGTCTACATTAACCAGCCGACTGTTGTAAAGGAAGTAAAAATCGGATTTTTCTTCAATGGTTTGCAATACTTTTTCGATGGTTGTGTTCTTCATATCCAGTGAAATTTTTGTACTTTGTGAGTACGATTGTTCTGCCTGGATTTGGAACACAACAACAAATAATAATATGAGTATCATTCGCATGGCGAAAGTTGTTTTTTTAAATGTGGAATAAATAAATTTCGCTTTTTGGTTGGTTGATAATTTATTCATATTTTTACACTGTTATTAAATTCATTATGGGTTTATTAACTTGATTGCAGCGCGTTTAGGTGAGATTTTTCGTGCGTGCAATTGTGCATTGTGAACGGGGGAGTGAGGATTCATTCTCCCGTTTTTGGGATTTTTCAGGTATTTATGTTTTCATAGGTTGTCCTCCTTTTTAATTTACATCGTTTGTATGATTATTTCTCTTTGTGTGAATGTTTTATCTTCCCGTTGTTTTTGTTTGGTAATCCGGTAGGTGA
>JAQVWR010000052.1:2453-12729 GCA_028709605.1 Proteiniphilum sp. | reverse complement strand
AAAGTGGTGCCACCAGGAATCGAACCGGGGACACAAGGATTTTCAGTCCTTTGCTCTACCGACTGAGCTATGGCACCAACATTGTTTCAATTGAGAGTGCAAAGATAAGCGCATTTTCGTGATTTGCAAAATATGCGCGTAAAAAATCGGAAAATTAATCCTCCGCTATGGGATTCCACCCCTGGGCACGCAGCTGCATCTCTTGTCCGTCGCGCATCACCAGATAGCAGCCCTGCTCCTCTTTGGTGATATGTCCGATCAGGTGTACGCCTTCAATCTCTTTCATCCGGTCATGCAGATGAAGGGGTACGGTGAAGAGTAGTTCATAGTCCTCCCCGCCGTTCAGTGCCACGGTGGTGACGTTCATATGGAATGTCTCCGCCATCATGGCGGTTTGGTAGTCAATAGGCAGGCGTTCTTCGAAGATCTGACAACCTGCATGGCTCTGTTTGCAGATATGCAGCAGGTCGGACGACAGGCCGTCGGAGAGGTCAATCATGGCAGTAGGCAGGATGTCGTAATCTGCCAGTGCCTGGATGATATCTTTCCTCGCCTCCGGCTTCAGCTGCCGTTCCAGCAGATACTCCTTGCCCGCAAAATCGGGCGCGAAGTCGCCGGAGCCGTTCCATACTGCCTTCTCCCGCTCCAGCAACTGCAATCCCATGTAGGAAGCACCCAGGTCACCGGAGACAAAGATCAGGTCCGTTTCCTTCGCGCCGTTGCGGCAGACCACCCGCTCTTCGTCGGCGATGCCGATACAGGTGATGCTGATGGTGAAGCCGGTGAGGGAGGTGGAGGTATCCCCCCCCACGATATCCACGTTGTAGACCTCACAGGCCAGTCTGAGACCGCTGTAGAAGTTCTCGAGATCCTCCACGGAGAATCGTTTGGAAATGCCGAGCGAAACAGTGATCTGCTGTGGCTGGCCGTTCATCGCGAAAATGTCGGAGAAGTTGACCACCGCAGCCTTGTATCCCAGATGCTTCAAGGGTACATAGACCAGGTCGAAGTGTATTCCTTCCAGCAGCAGGTCGGTGGTCACCAGCGTTCGTCTGCCGGAGTAGTCGAGGATGGCAGCATCGTCGCCGATCCCTTTGACCGTGGTCTCCCGCACAGGCTCAATATTCCCGGTGAGACGGTCTATCAAGCCGAACTCACCGAGGGTGGCTATCTCTGTTCTGCTCATCAGATCTTCTGTATGATGGTCCGCATGATCTCAGCCATCTTCGGCTGGGCGATCTTGGCTGCCTCCTGCACATCTTCGTGTGATACCTCCACGATCTTGCCGATCACGCCCAGATCGGTGATAATGGAGAAGGCGAGCACCTTTATGTTGGCATGATTGGCCACGATCACCTCCGGCACGGTGGACATCCCTACGGCATCTCCCCCAATCACCCGGAAGAAATTGTATTCGGCGGGTGTTTCAAACGTGGGGCCCTGCACGCCCACATAGACGCCGTGCTGTAGTTTGATATTTTTTTCTTTGGCAATCTCCATGGCCATCAGGCGCAGCTCCTTATTGTAGGCTTCGCTCATGTCCGGGAAACGGGTGCCCAGCTCATTGAAGTTTTTGCCGTGCAGCGGGTGCTCGGGGAACATGTTGATGTGGTCCTCAATCAGCATGATGTCGCCGATATCGAAGCTGGGGTTCATTCCCCCTGCCGCATTGGAGACGAAGAGATAGGCAATGCCGAGTGACTGAAAAACCCGGATGGGGAAGGTGACCTCTTTCATGTTGTACCCTTCGTAGTAGTGGAAGCGGCCCTGCATGGCCAGCACTTTTTTGCCTCCCAGGGTTCCGATGATCAGCTTGCCGCTGTGTCCCTCCACGGTGGAAACCGGGAAGTTGGGGATCTCGGCGTAGGGGATCTCCTGCTGGTCGCTGATCTCATGCACCAGCTCTCCGAGGCCGGTGCCCAGGATGATGGCGGTATTGGGTACTTCTCCGATCTTACCTCTCAGGTAGTCGGCTGTTTGTTTGATGGTTTCTAACATGTGTAAGTATTTTGTGGTTGAAAATATCTTTGTCGCTCTCCTCAACAAATGCGATCCGTATCGGAACATAGTAGAGGATTCGTTTGATCTCTTCATCCAGAAACGGTAAGGCTCTGAATCGCATGGCATCCTTTTCTGTGGTCAGGATGATCTTATCATCGTCGTTGACGCTCTCTACCAGCTCCCGCACTGATGCGATATCCTCCTTCGTAAAGGCATGGTGATCGGGGAAGAACTGGGTGTAGAGGTTATAGGTTTTGTGCTGCAACTTGTCTACCAGTGGCTGCGGCGCCGCAATGCCGGTGACTAAGAAGACATGCTTCTTCCGAAGGTCGTCCAGCACAAACCGCTCCTCCTGCAGGTCGGGGAAGACCGGCCTGGCCATCCCGTACTGGAGGGAGGTGAAGAAGAGATTCTGATAGGCAAAGAGGCTCAGCCCGTTGGTATAGATACGGAAGTCGATCGGCTGCATGTCGGGATTGCATTTGGTGACGATCACCATCGATGCCCTGTCTTTCCCTTTCAACGGTTCCCGCAGGGATCCCGCGGGCAGAAGCTGATCTTCAAATACCGGCCGGTTGCTGTCCACCAGCAGGATGGAGAGAGAGGGCTGCACAGAGCGGTGCTGGAATCCGTCGTCGAGTAGGATTACCTCAGGACGCTCCTCCTGCTCGATGGAGAGGAGTTTCTCAATGGCGTTCACGCGGTCCCCGTCTACCACCACCATCGTGTCCGGAAATTTGTGCTTGAGCTGAAGCGGTTCATCCCCCACATCTGTGACTTTTGAAAGGGTCTCCACGATGCGGAACCCGCGACTCTTGCGCTTGTATCCCCTGCTGAGCACTGCCACGCGGTACTCAGGGGAAAGCAGCCGGATCAGGTATTCAATATGGGGCGTTTTCCCCGTGCCGCCGACCGTGAGGTTGCCCACACAGATGACCGGTATGGGGAAGCTTCTCTTTTTAAGAATATTTTTGTCGAACAGGAAGTTTCGGAAATTCACACCAATCCCATACAGCCATGACAATGGTTGCAGCGATCTGCGGGTATGTACGGGCGGTATCTCCATGCCGGTCAGTGAATGTTCAGCTCAAAAGGAATGCGTGCCTGGATATAATCCTGCTCCCGGATGTCGCGGATCAGCATGAACAACCCATAGCTCTCACCCAGATACTCTTTCACGGTACGAGCTGCCAGGTCCTCCTTTGAGCGATCCAACAGCGTATTGATCTTGGAGCGCATCTTCGGATATTCGAACACCACATAGCTCTTGCCCAGGCTGGCCATCCCGGCTGCGATCTCAATGGCCTTCTCTATGCCGCCCAGCTCATCTACCAGTCCGATCTCCTTTGCCTGGCTGCCCGTCCAGACACGCCCTTCGGCATAGAGAGCCAGACTGTCTTTCGGCAGGTTGCGCCCTTCGGCACAACGGGTGAGGAACAGGTCGTATCCCCTTTCAATCATATTTTGCATCAGCAGCCGCTCCTGCTCATTGAAGGGGCGGGTGAAGTTGCCAAAATCAGAAAACTCGTTTGTTTTCACGACATCCGTGTGGATCCCGATTTTATGGGTGGTTCCTTCAAAGTTGGGGATCATGCCGAAGATGCCGATGGAGCCGGTGAGGGTGGTGGGCTGCGCCACGATCTTGTCGGCATTGCAGGCGATGTAATATCCTCCCGAAGCAGCCATATCGCCCATAGAGACGACGACCGGCTTCTCTTTTTTCAGTTCGGTGATCGCTTTCCAGATCTGTTCCGAAGCGTAGGCACTGCCGCCACCGGAGTTGATGCGGAAGACCACAGCCTTGATCTCTTTATCTTTGCGCAGCTTCTCGATCTGATTGACCATATACTTGTCCTGAATGTTGGCCGATCCGGTACCGGAAACAATGTTGCCCTGTGCATAAAGGATGGCGATGGTGTTGTCTGTCTTCTTCACCGTCTTCGTCGTGACCGACTTCATATTGGCTACCGTGGCCGACGGGATCTCTTTCTCCTTATCCAGGCTGAGCAGAGAGCGGAGGTAATCTTTCATTTCCGTTTCATAAAGAAGCGTGTCCACCAAGTGGGACGATAGTAGGAAATCCGTTGACTGCACCAGAGGCATCCGGTTGGCCAGCGAATCGACACCGGCGGGAGTGAGTGAACGTGAGGCGGCAATGTCATCCCTGAGAAACCTCCAGGCATCGTTCAGGTAAGAGGTGATCTGCTCCCTGTTGGCATCACTCATCTCATTTTGGGTGAAGGGCTCGACAGCCGACTTGTAGGTGCCTACCCTGAAGATCTGCATTTCGATACCCAGCTTGTCGAGAGCATCCTTGAAAAAGAGCGGCATGGAGGCCAGTCCGTGCAAGTCGAGGCTGCCCTGCGGGTTGATTGCTACCTTGTCGGCCAGTGAGGCCAGGTAGTATCCTGTTTGCGTATAGGTGTCGGCATAAGCGACGATAAACTTGCCGCTCTCCTTAAAGCTTTGTAGCTCAGTGCGTATCTCAGCCAGCGTGGCCATTGAAGCGGTCATCATCCGCGAATCGATATAGATCCCTTTGATCCGGTCATTGCTTTTCGCTTTGCGGATCGCACTGACAATATCATTCAGGCCCATGGCTGTGGGCACATCGGAAGCCAGGAGAGATGTGAAAGGATCTTCTTCGGCTACCCGCTCGGAAATAGGGCCGTTTAGCCGGAGATTCAGTACGGAATTGTCTTCCAATACAAACTTTTCAGATGTGAAGGAGCTTGCCACCGATCCCATCAATCCGAAAAAGAAGATCATGGCTATCAGTGACAGGATGATGTTTGCGATGATAAATCCCAGCGCAGAGGCGAGCATGATTTTTGGAAAATCCTTCATAGAGAGTAATTTTAGTGATTCATCGTCCAAAAATAGAGAAAAAAGAGATACCCTACAAAATTTAATTAGATATTCTTAATGAATTCTACTTGGTTTATTTTTTCTCCCATACTATTTTTGATGGCTGGTACGAATGGATGGAAGGGGAGAGCAAGCATCTTTTCTTAAAAAAAAGTAAAATCCATCAAATAGAGAGCCATCGACGCAGCGTTTTGCCTTTTTTTCCATCTATCATTTGAACGTGCGAGAAGAATGGATGATTCGCAACTGATAATAGCGTGTAAGAAACAGGATCGTAATGCCCAAAAGGCGTTATATGAGCGGTATGCTCCCGTCATGATGACGGTCTGTCTGCGATACAGCAGGGAAGAGGAGAGTGCACGCGACCTGTTACACGATGGATTCATCCGGGTTTTTACACAGATCGGCTCATTTAAGGGCACAGGTTCTTTTGAAGGCTGGCTCCGGCGGATTTTTGTCAATCTGGCACTGGAGAATTACCGAAAAGAGAAGCAGAAAAGCCGTTTCCTGGAGGAGTATGGCTATACGAGAGCAATAGAGGAAGAGGAGTCAGGTGATGATCCGCTCGATATTGAGAATATCCCCCGTGAGGAAGTACTCGAAATGATACGGAGTCTTCCTCCCGGTTACAGGACGGTGTTCAACCTGTTCATCTTTGAAGAGAGGTCGCACAGGGAGATTGCACAGATGTTGGGTATTAACGAGGCTGCCTCACGTTCGCAGTTTTTTCGTGCCAAGAGCCTGTTACAGAAAAAAATTTCGGCCATCCTCATGCATCGCAACAGTGAGTATCATGAACAGAGATAACGATATTAGAAGAGCGTTTCAAGCGAAACTCAGCGGCTATCATCCACCGCTGCCGGCTGACGGCTGGGAGCGGATTGAACAGTCGATGATGCAGGCTGCCGCCCGCAGGGTGATTCGCCGCAGATGGTACGCCGGCACGGCTGCAGCCATGCTGACGCTCCTTGTGGGCTCTCTCTTCTTCCTTCGGGACCCGATGGTCCGTGAGGGGCAGATGGTCTCCGAAAGTGGAAAGAGCCGCACCGATGGGCAGATGAAACCGGTGAGACCGGCAGAAGCGCAGCGGTTTGAGGAGTTCAGACAGCCATACCGGGAGCCTTCTGTCGCAGCCCCTGCGTTGTATGCCTCCGTGAGTCATCGCCTACAAGACAGGACATTCGTTCGCGGCATCACATCGGTCGAAATGATGGAACAATGGATGCAGCAGGAAGGAATTTCTCCCGGCCAGCCGGTGAATAAGCAGAGGCCTTTCTTTCGTGCCGCGACCCTGCAAGCTTACCGTTCGACAGCACCGAACATCCCGGAAAATGCTGATGAGAAAATCACGGTCAGCAATGCAATGGATGCACTCTTCGCTGAAAATACAGGTGATCGCGCAGATAACGGGCGTTTAGCACTCAGCTTTGGCGGAAAGGGAGGATTGACCTCTTTCCGGCAGCACGTAAACTCTCCCATGACGCTTCGGAATGCTTCCGTATCGGCTGAGAATAGGCCCGCCGGAGAGCCTGCCAAAAATATGCTGACATCCACCCGGACAGTCGACAATCTCTCGGAGATGGAGCATGACCAGCCGGTATCCTTTGGGGTAACCATCTCCAAATCAATCTCCGGGAACCTCTCCGTTGAATCGGGGCTCACCTATACCTATCTCTCTTCCAGGGCAAAGAACGCCAATGCCAATTTCCGGGTGCAGGAGACCCAGCAGATTCATTACTTAGGGATCCCCGTCAATCTGAACTATGACCTCTTTTCTCTCCAAAAACTCAATGTCTATGTTTCCGTGGGGGGAATGGTCGAAAAAGACATATACGGTGAATACCGTAAATTAGGGGCAGGGGAAACACTTGATCTCAACAGCTCTGCCAGGGAGAAAGAAGTGACCAAGATCTCCCAGCACCACCCCCAGCTCTCGGTGAATGCAGGAGCAGGACTTTCCTATCCGTTGATTCAGCACCTAAAGCTCTACGGCAAAGTGGGCGGAGCATTTTATTTCGATGCCGCCAATGAATACAAAACCATTTACTCCGACCGAAAGATCGTATTGGATTTGAACTTCGGCCTCCGATATGAATTTTAATCACAACGATCAACTGAAAATGAAAATGAAACTGAAAATGAAGAAAATGAATTTACTGATGAGTGCCCTGTCGGTCACTCTGTTGATGACCTCCTGCCTGGGAGATGGAAATCGAAATTATACCGAAAAATCGGTTGTCTATATCGACGAAGATCCGGCATCGCCCATAATTTACGGCAAAACCCTCACCGGCCGTCTCATTACATCGAAGGCGATGCAGCTGATGGATGAAGGTTCTTTTAAGATCTTCACCTACAGCTGGGATGAAGAGTATGGCACGACCTTGATTGGCCAAACACCGGTGGACAATGTGGTCATCGGCGATGACCCCGTCGATGTCGACCGCACCGTATTGAAGATGTCCGAACTTCCTGACGACGATGACACCGACCTGTTTCTTGCTGTTGATAAGCCATATTATGTGAACCATAAGACCTATCTGGGAGATTACTGGCTGTTTCAGTATGCTTATGAGGCCGGAAAGGATGATGAGGCCGAGGTGGAGTTTTACCTGGTGAATGATCCGAAACCTGGTGACGACGAGATCCTGATCGAGATCCGGCTCGACATCGACAAGAACGCCGAAACCGGAGCTTCGCTTAGTTCCAAGACCGATATTGTTGCGGTAAACATGAGGCCTTTGCGTTCCTATTTTGAAGGACTGGGACAAAGCAAGAGAGATCTGAAAATCAGCTTTCAGTATTATCAGAAAGACCGGACAGATCCGGTGAAGCTTGACGCCACCTGCACGCTGACGGTCGGAGAAGAGTCATAGCGAAGGATCCCGTGATCAGAACGCAGCAGCCCTTGTTCGGAAGAGGCTGCTGCCTTTTTTTATCTCTCTCACATTCTCATTATTAACAGGAATTGGTTACCTTTGCACACCAAAATCGGAAAGAAATGTGGAGAGAACTGTTTGTCACTGTTGCACAGCTGATTGTTGCGTCGCCGATGGAATGGAAGGAGCTGGATAGAGAAAAAAGATCCCGGGCCGATTTTCTCAATCGCTTTCTCTATCCTCTCTTCGGTGTCATTGCCCTTGCTTCCTTTATCGGTGGTTTGTGGTTCACCCGCAACGGTGATCTGGAGCATGCACTGAAGAACAGCATCATTTCGGTGGTGGCCGTCTTTGGTGCCTATTATATTGTTTCATACGTGCTGAACGAGACCGCAGAACGGTTTGAACTGGAAAAGGACCTCTTCCGTTTTCAACAGTTTACCGGTTATTCCTCTGTCCTGATGTATGCATTGTACTGTGTCATTCCCTTCCTGCCCGGATTTTTCATCCTCTGGTTGCTGGCACTGTACACGATCCATGTGGTGCACATGGGGGCGGTCTGTTTTTTAAAGGTGCCTCCGCTCAAAAGAGGGGCTTTTATCATGGTTGCTTCCGGCCTGATCATCTTAGTGCCGACGTTTATTCATGCACTTTTTTCATTCATCCTTCAATAATGAATCATTCATCCGTCCACATCAAGAACAAGCGGGCCACCTTCGATTACGAACTGGTGGAGACCTTTACGGCGGGGATGGTGCTTACCGGAACCGAGATCAAATCGATCCGCCTGGGAAAGGCCAGCCTGGCAGACAGCTACTGCCTGTTGGAGAAAGGGGAGTGCTGGGTGAGAAACATGCATATTGCTGAATATTTTTATGGCACCTACAACAATCATAGTACCCGTCGCGACCGCAAGCTGTTGCTGAACAGGAAGGAACTGCAGAAGCTGCTGCGGCTGACCCGTGAGTCGGGATTCACCATCATCCCTGTCAGGCTGTTCATCAATGACAAAGGATTGGCCAAGCTGGTCATTGCCGTAGCAAAAGGAAAGAAGCAGTACGATAAACGACAGTCGTTGAAGGAAAAAGAAGATAAGCGGGCGATGGACAGAATGTTTAAACAATAACGGAAGCAATTCATGGTATGAATCATATAGAGAAGATGCTGACCGATCGTATCCTGATCCTCGACGGGGCGATGGGTACGATGATACAACGCTACGGCCTGACGGAGCGTGATTTCCGTGGCGAACGCTTCAAAGATGCGGAGAAGCAGCTCAAGGGCAACAACGACCTGCTCACGCTCACGCGGCCCGACGTGATCGGTGAAATTCACCGCCATTACCTCGAAGCAGGTGCCGATATCATAGAGACCAACACCTTTAATGCTACCGCTATCTCGATGCGGGATTACGGCATGAGCCACCTGGCCCCGGAGATCAACCTTGCCGCTGCCAGGCTGGCCCGTGAGGCAGCCGATGCATATACACGAAAGACTCCCCACAAGCCCCGCTTTGTGGCGGGATCCATCGGCCCCACCAATAAGACTGCTTCGATGAGTCCCCGCGTGGAGGATCCGATGTACCGTGCTGCCACTTTCGACGACTTCCGGAAAGCTTACAGGGAACAGATTGCCGCACTGGTGCAAGGAGGAGTGGATCTGTTACTGATCGAAACCATCTTCGACACGTTGAACGCCAAGGCGGCGATCTTCGCTGCCCGTGAGGTAGCTGCCGAAACCGGCATCCATACGCCGCTCATGCTTTCTGTAACCATCACCGACAAGGCGGGGAGAACGCTCTCCGGCCAGACGCTGGCTGCCTTTGTGGCGTCGGTGAGCCATGCTCAGCCCCTCTCCATCGGCTTGAACTGTTCCTTTGGGGCTGCCGACATGAAGCCTTATGTGAAGGAACTGGGACGCATCGCTCCCTTTTATATCAGCGCCTATCCTAATGCGGGACTGCCTAACCAGCTGGGTGAGTACGATGAGACCCCGGAAAAAATGGCCGTTCAGATCAAAGAGTTTATGGACGAGGGACTGGTCAATATCATCGGCGGCTGTTGCGGAACCACCCCCGAGCATATTGCCCGTTTTGCAGAGATGGCAGAGAAGAGCAGGCCGCACCGGAAGGCGGAAGCCCCCGCTTATTTACAGCTCTCGGGGCTGGAAATGGTGGAGGTCTCTCCCCGCATCAACTTTATGAACATCGGCGAACGGTGCAATGTGGCCGGCTCTCGACGCTTTCTGCGGTTGATACAGGAGAAGAAATATGAGGAGGCATTGGATATTGCCCGCCGGCAGGTGGAAGATGGAGCTCAGGCACTCGACATCAATATGGACGAGGGGTTGCTCGACGGAGCGGAGGAGATGACCCGTTTCCTGAACCTGCTGGCTTCCGATCCCGACGTGTCGCGGGTGCCGGTCATGATCGACTCCTCCAAATGGGAGGTGCTCGAGGCGGGGCTGAAGTGCACGCAGGGCAAGTCGATCGTCAACTCCATCTCCCTGAAGAACGGTGAGACGGAGTT
>JAQVWR010000052.1:0-2353 GCA_028709605.1 Proteiniphilum sp. | reverse complement strand
TATCGAAGAGCACAGGAACTACAGTGTCGATTTTATCCGTACCGTTCGCTGGATCAAGGAGCACCTGCCGCATGCAAAGGTGAGTGGCGGGGTGAGTAACCTCTCTTTCTCCTTTCGCGGCAATGAGCCGGTGCGGGAGATGATGCATTCTGTCTTTCTCTATCATGCCATTGCAGCCGGTCTGGATATGGGAATCGTCAACCCCGGCCAGTCGGTGATCTACGAAGAGATTCCGGCGGATGTGCGGGAGCTGATAGAAGATACAGTGCTCAACCGGCGGGAAGATGCCACTGAACGGCTGATGGCTTATGCCGAAAAGGTGAGGGGCGTGAAAACGGAGGAGGGTGCCGCGACGCGTACGGAAGAGTGGCGACAGCTGCCCTTGGAAGAGCGGCTGGCTCATGCCCTCGTGAGAGGCATCGGCGATCATATGGAGGAGGATCTGGCCGAAGCGCTGAAGGTTTATCCCCGTGCGGTGGATATTATCGACCAACCGCTGATGGAGGGGATGAACCGTGTAGGTGACCTCTTCGGGTCGGGGAAGATGTTCCTCCCTCAGGTGGTGAAGGCAGCCCGCACCATGAAGAAAGCGGTGGCGATCTTGCAGCCGGTGATCGAGGCGGAGAAAACCACCGGCGGGGTATCGCAGAAGGCGGGTAAGATCCTGCTTGCCACAGTGAAAGGTGATGTGCACGATATCGGCAAGAATATTGTCTCTATCATCCTGGCCTGTAATAACTATGAGATCATTGATCTGGGGGTGATGGTACCCCCTGAACAGATCATTGAGGCGGTAAAGCGGGAGCAGCCCGACGTGGTAGGGCTCAGCGGACTGATTACCCCCTCCCTGGAAGAGATGGCAGTGGTGGCTGCGGAGATGGAGAAGGCCGGTTTCTCCCTGCCACTGATGATCGGTGGGGCTACCACCTCCAAGCTGCATACAGCCCTGAAGATCGAACCGAAATACAGCCAGGGTGCCGTGGTCTATGTGAAAGATGCCTCCCAGAGCCCCTCTGCTGTGGCCAGTCTGCTGAATGCGGACCACAGGGATGCGTATATCCGGAAGGTACGCGATGAGTATTCGCTGCTGCGTGCACAACGTTCGCAGAAGAGTGTAAAGCTGGTCTCCCTGCAGGAAGCCCGGGAGCATCCGTTCCGGATCGACTGGGAGAGCTGGCAGCCGCCCGTACCCCGTACAACGGGCCGTACGGTGTTGAACAACATTCCGGTGTCGGAGATCATTCCCTTTATCGACTGGAAGTTTTTCTTCCATACATGGAACCTCTCTGCCAGGTTCCACACCGTGACCCGCATCGACCGATGTGAGAGCTGCCGTGCGGCATGGGTGGCTTCCTTCCGGGAGGAGGAGAGAGAGAAGGCTGTGGAGGCAGCCCGACTGTACGATGATGCCCGCGATATCCTTCGCCGCTTTGAAACGGAGCGAGTGGATTATATTCGTGCGGTATTCGGAGTGTATGAAGCCAACAGTCACCACGACAGCATCCTGATCGATGGGACGTCGTTTCCTTTTCTCCGTCAGCAGAAGCAAAACGAACAGCATACCTGGCTCTGTATGAGTGATTTTATTGCTCCGCAAGCATCAGGTGTGACCGACTATATCGGGACGTTTGCCGTTACGGGAGGTGCCGGCGCGAACAGGTTGCTGCAGCGGTATGAGGCGGAAGCCGATGCGTTTGCTTCCCTGCTGGTGAAGTCGTTGCTCGACCGCCTGGCGGAGGCGGCTACCGAGTGGCTGCACGCGAAGGTGCGGCGGGAGTACTGGGGGTATGCCCCGGAAGAAAACCTCACGATAGATGAGTTGTTCGCCGTGAAATATGAGGGGATACGGCCGGCGGTGGGTTACCCCTCCATCCCTGACCAGACGGTCAACTTCCTGCTGCACGACCTGTTGGAATCCGGCGAGATCGGGATCTCTCTCACCGAGAACGGCGTAATGTATCCAAATGCCTCTGTCAGCGGCTTTTTCTTCGCTCATCCGCAAGCAAAGTACTTCGCCGTGGGAGAGATTTCAGAAGAGCAGGTTGCGGATTATGCCCGGCGGAGGGGGAGTGATCCCGACAGGATCCGTAAGTTTCTGCTGGCTAATCTGGCATAAGTTTGTATCTTTGTACTTTTAAACCCTATACATGCTTATGCGAAGTTTCGGAAGCGGCCATCAGTTCGGCGTCCACCCCCGACGGGAGAGCTGTTCCTTTTGCGACTGAGAAGAGAGCCGCAATGAGACGCGGCTGAGATGCTCCCGGGATCCTGCGGAAGAGGATATCCGCCTCTTCTGTGATTCTCTTTCCCGACTGACTGCTGATAACTGACTGCTGATAACTAACACACTGAT
>JAQVWR010000130.1 GCA_028709605.1 Proteiniphilum sp. | reverse complement strand
TGGGGCAATAGCGCACCGTAAGCCGATTTCTTTGCATATTCCTTCTTTGTGATCTCCATGTCGGCGACCTTCACTTTGGGGTTCTCACTCAGTGCGATCTCCAATGCCGTGTTCAGGTCAATATACAGACTGTCGGCCGTCTGTGCCGAGATGCCGGAGATGCCGGCAACACCCAGCAACAGCGCGACCCATACCGATCGGATGGATCTCAGTTGATTCATTCTTTTGCTATTCATCTTGACTAATCTGTTTCTTTTCTTGATTTGCTAAATATTCATCAATAATACGGATCCCTTTCTCCGTCGATATGCCCCGTATGAAGTTGATTATCATCGTGAAGAACAACTCCCGGAACGAGAAAGGGGGCTGTTCCAGGTAGGAAGCACGGATGTAGGTATAGGTGCTGTCCTCCACCAGGAATGCGGTCACATCCACATTCAGGTTCTCCCGGATAAAACCCTGGTCGATCCCTTTTCGGAGGAACTTGCGCAGGAACGCATTGTTTCGGTCAACCTCCTCCTGGATCAGTTTTGCGGCTCGCGGATAATACTTGCGGATGTCCTCAAAAAACTTCACGTTGGCCATTGGCATGTTCTGTTGCGCTTCGATAATTTTAAGGAACACCTCAATCACATTGTATTCATCACAGAGGTAGTCAGCGAAATACGCATTCCGTTCGTCCCTTGTTTTTTTCAAGAAAGAGATCAGGATCTCTTCCTTGTCCCGAAAAATTTCATATATGGTCCGCTTGGAGATGCCCAGCGAGGTGGCAATCTCATCCATCGAACTGTTTTTGACTCCGTACTGGATAAAGAGATTCCCGGCTTTTTCTATGATTCTTTCATGCATTTTCATCAATAACCTATCTATTAAAAACGCACAAAGGTAGTCCGGAAAACTCAAAATCACAAATCAGTTTTCCCGGTTTTAACATACTTTACAACTGATCCATCGACGAAATCACATATTAAGGATTGTTCGCAGTTCCCGGTACCCCGACACGCTCGCTCTGATCTGGTCTCCATTCTTGAGTGTGAGCATCTGGTTCTGTTTTTCATAGAGTTCGATGCGGAGGATCTTCTCCACGTTGACGATATAGGAACGGTGCACCCTGACAAACTGTGTGCGGGGCAGATTCGCTTCGAAATACTTCATGGTCTCCTCTTTAAGGTATCGGCTCTGTCCGGTCACGATCTGCACATAGTCACCGTCCGATTGGATATAGACAATGTCTGGCACCAGGATCACATGAATCTTCTGACCGATTTTGACCGCTATGCGTTCCAGGATCTCTTCCCCGCTGTCGTTTTCACTGTCGTGCATCGACAGCTGGTTGAGGGCAGCCGGATCAACCGGATCATCCTCTGCCGGCTCGTTGTCCGGTTCATCATTCCTCAGCCAGATGCGATAATGAATCACTGACAGATGAATCAGATAGATCAATAGAGCGACAAAAGCTGTCAGCGGGATCAGCGCCTCCACCCGCTCCCTTTCTTCCTTCCCGAAAATCAGCAGGGTAAAAAGATAACTCAACAGGCTCCATACGATGATGTAGATGATTCCCAATGCGAAATAGTTGACCAACCGCTGAAAGAAATCCAGCTTTACATAGTGAAAGGAAGCCATCGCCAGGGTCAGCAGCAACCCCAGACCGACCATGATCAGCGCATCAACGGAGCTTTTTATCCACAACACCTCATAGGGCATTGCAACGACCGGGCGAAATGCCGCTGCCTGCAGTGTTGCAAAGAGGATAGAGCATATCACGATGGGCAGCCACCGAAAGGGTATGTAAAAGAGGATCAGTTTCATCCGTTGTGTGATCTGTTGATTGAGGGAAATAAACGATAGGATCAGCGTATTTCACATCCGCCGAAGATCAGATCACCCCTCAATATCAGTTTACGTGCATAATCGGGTGCGGACACCAGCCGTTTATCTTCCACCCCGCCCAGAACGGTCTGGAACCTTGTTTCCACCAGCCAGTCGCCCGGGATGTAAAGTTCCACACCGCCGAAGATAGCATACACCTCCAGGAAGGTCTCCCCTTCCGGCAACGTAGTTTTTCTCAGATCAAGGACGATGCCGCCAAAGGTAGCACTCAGTTCACCGCCGTAGAAAAGGGGATCCAAAAAAATACTCTCCGAGCCGCCAAAGATCACCCGCTTCTCGATTCGGCCGTTCACCCCAGACATGGCATCACCGGCGAAATGCCGCTGCCTGCCATAGAGCCTCTGCTCACCCGTAAGGATTCGCACGATAAAGCAGATACCCAGAAGGATCAGAAGCAGCGGCCAATAGGTGTGCGCAAATCCGGCGTCCAGACCATCGATACTACCGGGGTATGCCGCTGCAATGCGGGGAAGCAAAAAGAAGCCGCCCAGGATCAGCCCAAAGAACGAGATCAACAAGTTTCTCCGGGAGAGCCCCATAATGCCTGCCACAATGAAGAGCATGGGCCAGGAAAAAAGCACCGGCTTGAGCGCTGCATTAATCCAGCCGAAATTGAAAGAAAGGAACAACATCCCCGCAATCACCAGCAACAAACCGAACAGGATCCCTTTCGGCCTGGCGGAAAAAGAAGAACATGAACATGTTTCCATAATGTGTACAATCTTGTTTTTTCACAAATGTAGGAATGTGAAGGGATGAAAAGCAATGGGGAATCGACGAACGCAGCTGTTTTACCCGACGAATGAACTATTTTTTCCTGCTAAAACTGCCATATTTTTTTTATCCAACCTGAAATTATCGTTATCTTTGAAGGACAAAATTATCAAAATTAGGAGAGACCCATGCATCAAGAGAGCTCTTTTTTATACATTTTCCCTTTTCCGGCACCCTTCCTGCTATTCACACACCGTAACGGAAGCAATGAAGCGCCTGGCCTCCGTGCCAGCGTGGTGGTCGCCGCCGCATCCTATCAAATCCCGGATTGATGGAAGTAGTCACACCCTTTACCGGTTTCACTCCCGAAGCCATTTCTTTTCTGCGGGAATTGAAAGAGAACAACGACCGTGAATGGTTTAATGAGCGGAAACAGATCTATCAGGACTCTTTGCTGCAACCCTTCCGGTCGCTGGCTGTGATGCTCTCCCCTGCGATGCACAACATTGACC